>DASVFC010000269.1:0-9006 GCA_036380235.1 Vicinamibacterales bacterium | reverse complement strand
CCTCGAGGCGATTGACGATGGCCCGGACGTCGCGGGGCTCGAGCAGTTCACGCTGCTGTGGAAGGGCGATTGCGCTGAATGCCTGCCCGAGGGCATTTACACCCTCGAAACTGCCGGCGCACCGCGCCTCGAGCTCGCGCTGGAGCCGATCGACGTGCCGCAAGGCTCCCGTTACCGATCGACGTTCAGCCTTCTCTCCTAATCCTGTCGCCCGCAGCGCGGAATATCGGCCTCGAGGCACCGACGTCAAGAACAACCAGCAGCACGCCCCACCGAGGCGCGCCGCTGGTTTGACGCCGCAAACGGCTGCGCCTTAACGCAACTCGCTTACGTCCTTCGCGATCACGCCGAGGCTGTTGTTGGCGAGCGAGCCGACGACGTATAGCAGGTATGCGCGATTCGGCTGAAGACCGAGGCCCACTGGACCAAATGCCGCGGCGGCCTGCCCGGCAGCCGTAATCGCAAACTGCGTGTTCTGCCCCGCCACCGGGAGCGTCGTTGTTTCGCCGTTGATCACCGACGTCGCAAGGCCGCGCGTCGAAAGGGCGTTGCCAAATTGCGTGGTCAGGTAGAAATCAACCGCCGGCGCATTCGCGGTGTGGTGGACCACCACGCGCGACCGCGACGCCGGGGTCGTACGCAGATCGTTGACAAACTTGCTCGCGGTCAACGTGCCGGTTCCGGTCAGGTGTGCGAGAAGCGTGGCGTTTTCACCCGCCGCAAACGGAACCTGCGCGGGTCCGATCACAGCGGCGCTGGTGCAGCTGCCCGTCGCCGGAAAATGCACGGCCACGCTGTAGGTGCCTTCGCGAAGACTGAGGGGGCCGATAATCTGCCCGAAACGCAGGTTCGGCAGCGCACAGGCGCCGTTCACCGAAACGTCGACCGGCAGATCGCGCGGTGCACCCGCGACGTCCTGGCCGGGAATGCCGTGGATGACGAACACTTGCGCCGATGATGACTGTGCTGCGGCCGGAGCCGAGAGTGCGAGTAGAACAGCGAACGATGCGAGACCTCGAAACATTGACACCTCCTAATGTGTTTTCAGTGTAGTGAAAAAACATTTGCATGAGGTGCACAGGCAAGACACTACCGCGAAGTCGTTTGAGGTAGGAGAAACAAACGGTTAATGCTTTAACCGGCGTGAAAACGAAGTGCTCGTTGCAGAGGTGTCGTGGTGCGCGAAGAGCGCTAACGCGCGATCCAGGTGCCGGCATAACCGGCAGATCGCAGTTGTTCCGCGATCTTTTCAGCCGCCGCGAATGTTTCGAAAGGTCCCACCCTGACGCGGAACACGTTCTTGTTGCCGACCACTGCCGCTGACATGTACGCCGGATAGCCGGCTGACAAGAGTTGCGCGACCGTGTCGCGGCCCTCTTGCTCGGTCTCGGCGGCCGTGACCTGTATTCGATAGCCGGTTTCGGCGGTCGTCGCCTGGGTGCGAGGTCGAGATTGCGGAACAACCAACGCCATCGCGGTCGCCGGTTTAGAAACGGGTTGTGGTTGGGTCTGCGCCGAGACCCGGCTGGGCTCGACGCCGGCTGCGGGCATCGCGGTTGCTGATGACGCTGCGGTTGAAGCGGTGAACGCCGACACCATCGCCCACAAGAGCCCGACGCTGACGCCGCCGATCGAAAGTGCCGTGATGAAGAGCGCGAGACCAATCACCGTATAACGACGCCGCTGTTCGCGGCGCCGTGCCTCACGCAGCTCGTCGAGGGTCAGCTGACGATACTTCGACTTCCACACGCAGTACATCGGCACGGTGACACCACTGCTGGCGCACAGATCGGCCGCCGTGAGCTCCTCGCTCTCATCATTGAGGATGATAAAGATGTCCTCATCGCTGACGTGGTGATCCACCGGCCGCAGACGCGCCAACAGCGCTTCGCGCCAGGTCGTGCGAGTTTCGACCTGGGCGATGGCGCTGTCGGTGTCCTGCACCTCGTCGAGAGGTTCGTGCGCGACCACGGTGGTTAATTCGAGAGACGATCCCAGTCGCTGTCCTGTGCGTCCTGCGCAATCGCCAGTCCGCCATCGGAGCCAACGAACATCGGCGCATCGGTGATCGTTACCTTGCCGCCGCCGACGCGATCGAGTGCGGCTTCGAGCGTCTTGCCAAGGTTGCGGATGAGCGCGCCGCCGCCGGCAACCGTCACGTTATTGCGAACCTTGTGCTGGAACTCGGGGTCTACCTGCGACAGCAGCGACATCATCGTTTCAACGATTGGCGCCACGATCGATTCGCACGCGGCGCGCATCTCATTGGTGATGTCGAGTTCCGTCGGCACGCCGTCGATCGGCGCCGAAACGATGACCGGCGCGGTGGGCTCGCCAACAAAACTGTGCTGTTCCTTCCATTGGCGCACCATGAAGAGCGTGATGCTCGCCTTCGGGTACTTCGCCTGGATCGCCTTGTGCAGATGCGCGTCGATCGAATCGCCTGCCACCGTCAACGACCGCTGATCTTCGTCGGTCGGATACCGGCCCTTCATCACGCAGAAATCCGTGGTCCCGGCACCGATGTCGATGATCATCGTGTGCACCAGGGCGTTCAGGCCGTACGCCACCGCGAAGGGCTCGGACACGATCATCAAGCTGTCCACCACGCCCTTGAGGGCATTGCGAAGATACTGCTTGTTGGTCCGCATCGCCGCCGCCGGCACACCCACCACGGCGCGGACCGGGCGGTGCTTGTCGTTCTTCGAGGCCACCAGCGACAGCAGGTGGCGCAGCAACTCGCGGGCCGCCTGCAGGTCGCGGTCGGACCCCTCCTTGATCAACCCGCGCTCGAGCGGACGATGCAGATCGAGCATGGTGCGGTTGTCGAGCGCGTCGCGGCCGATCACGAGATCGCGTTTGAGCACCTTGCGCGCCACCAGATCGGCGGGCCACCCGACGAAGCTGTCAACGACGAACTGACCGCCGCTGGATGACGAGATGGCGCTTCGCGATGTACCGAGGTCGATCCCGACCCGCAGCGGAGCGGCTGCCGACTGTTCTTCAACGCTCATTGGTGTCCTTCCTTTTTTCTGTGGAGTGAACTTCCTGCTTACTGAACGCCAGGATGCCGCTGACGAGCGCTTCGGCAATGGTCTGGCGATGCTTGCTGGTACCCAGCCGGTCCGCCTCGTCGGGGTTCGACAGGCAGGAAACCTCGGCCAGGATCGCGGGCATCTCGGTGGCGACGAGCACGACGAACGGTGCGGTCTTGACGCCGCGATCGTCGAGCGACGGATCGGTACGGCGCAAACGGCGAACGACGGCGTCCTGGACCGATTGCGCCAGCCGCTTCGATTCGTCCCGCCGCGCGTCGACGTAGATGCGATCGAGCTGGGTCCGGAGATCGGCTAACGAGTAGCCGGAGTGCTCATTCTCAGCCTCGGCCACCTTGTCGTGCTCGGGATGCTCGCTGGGACCGAGGTAAAAGGTTTCCACCCCATGGGCGGTCTCCGCCCCGAGCGCGTTCAAGTGAATCGAGACGAAGATGTCGCCAAGCTGTTGATTGGCAGTGGTCGCCCGCTCCTTGAGCGACAGCGTCGCATCCGTGGTCCGGGTCATGACCACTTCGAAGCCCCGGTCGATCAGCAATCGTCGCGCCCGCTCGGCGAGATCGAGCGTGATGTCCTTTTCGAGAAGTCCACTGGCGCTCGCCGTACCGTCGTGCACACCGCCATGGCCGGCATCGAGCACGATGCGGCGGACGCCGAGCTGCAACGCGCGCGGTGGCAATGGCCGGTCGAGCAGCGACATGTCCGGCGGCGACGGCGGCGGCGCTGTGGCCAAGGGCGCGGACGAAGCATCGGCCGTCGGCACGACCCCAGACTCGCCCGCCGTGGACCAGCGCGCAATCACGATCATCGCCATCACGATCGCGGCCGGCATCACCGTCTGGCGGGTCCAGTACGCACAAAGGGCCAGCCACCGGCGAGCCGGACGCAATGGCGCGGGCACGCGATCGGCAATGGTGTCGGCGTTCTCCTGGACCGCCGCACTGACCAGTTGTGATTTCAGGCGTGCCGTGTGGTTCGACGAGTGCACGGTTTGTTCCAATTAAGCAAACCGACCTATCGGTCCCACACGGCTAAATAATTAGCGTGGCGCGCTTTGCAGGCCTTTCGACTCTCCCCGGTCCAACGCGCGGCTGAGCTGGCATAAGCAGGCCGAGGCCGCAGTTGGTGCCGACATTTCGGCATTCGCGAAAAGCGCGACCTTGTGCCATCGTTGATTTGCGACGATGGCCTTCGAAGAAAACGCGCTTGTCCGGCATACGAAGATGCCGTCCTGGGGCGTCGGCAGAATTCTGAAGATCGATAACGAATTGATCTGGATCCAGTTTTCTGGTGCCGGCCTCAAGAAACTGAAAGTTGAGATTGCCGGTGAGCTCCTGGACGCCGTCGATCTCGCCGCTTTACAGCCCGCCAGCGGCCCTACCGAGAGGTCGCGGTCGACGCCAGCCACGAGCGTGAGCTCGCGAACCCGCAGCGACGCGCGGTGCGCCCACTGCGATCAATTGCTGAAACGCAGCCAGCTGCGCGACGACGGCGCCATGAAATCCTGCCCGAACTGCTCGGGGTTCGAAGGCGAACACGTCTTCTATCCATATCCGGAGGCGTTCGGCGCGGGCGGGCAGGATGCCGGCCGCGATCAGAGCGATTGCAGTGCCTGCCGCGCTAACGCCAGCCTCCCGCATGCAGGTGGAACCTTCTGCAGTAAATGGCCGACTTAGAGATGCTGGAACGTTCACGCCCGCGGCGTGACTGCGCGCGCTTGGGTAGCATGACCCTCTCGATGAGACTCGCACTGCTCGCCTCTGCTCTGCTGGCGTCGGCGACCCTCACCGCCGCGCGCCAGCCGCTCTTCAAGTCCGGTGTTGAAGTCGTCTATCTCGATGTCACCGTCCAGGCGCCGGATGGTTCGATCGTTCGCGGCCTCGCCCGGGAAGATTTCCTCGTCTACGACGAAGAGGCGCTCCAGGATGTGGCCATCTTCTCCGACGAACCGGCGCCGATCAGTGTCGGCGTGTTGATCGACACCAGCGGCAGCATGACCGGTGAACGCATGGCCTCGGCCACTCGCGCCGCTGACGCGCTCGGCCGCTCGCTGCAACCCGGCGATCAATGGAGCATCTCCACCTTCGATAGCACCCGGCGCACGATGATCAGCTGGCGCCCTTACCATCCGGGCGTCGTCAACTCACTGAGAGCCATGCCGACCTCCGGCAGCACTGAACTGTTCAGGGCGGTCACGGAAATGGTGCCCTACATGAAGGAAACGCCGCATCGCAAGCGGGCGATGCTGCTGATGACAGACGGCATCGATAACTCGATCATTGCGGCCTACCGTGATGGCCGGGGCGATCCCTTCGAGGCACCCGGCCCGATCGAGAGTTCCGCCAAGGCGCAGGCGGCTCTGCGCGAAGGCGAGGTGCTGCTCTACGCGCTCGGCATCAACGTGGCGGGTAGAGCGGGTGCCGTGCACGTGCCGTCTTTACAACGGCTCGCTGAACCAACGGGCGGCTCCGTCATCATTGCGTCGACAATTCGTGAGGTGGAAGGGGCGGCGCAGCGGGTGGCCGAAGAACTGCGTCAGCAGTACACGCTGGGGTTTTATCCACAGAACGACGGCGGCAAGACATATCGCCGAGTGAGGGTCGCGACGAGACATCCGGACTATCGCGTTCGCACGCGCGCGGGATATGTCACTGCCAATGCAAAGTAAGGCCGTCGCTGCAGCTTCCTGCTCTCAGCGCCCGTGAAACGTGCGTTCTGGCGTGTTCACGGGTTGTGCGCGTTGTATTCCGCCAGCCACTGACGGCTCATGCTGCCCAGGTCATTGGAATTCAGCCGGCTCCAGTGGCGCGTCGCCAGCAGAACGAGCGCGAACGCGGCGGCGGCAAGGCCAAGAACGAGCGTCACACGCGGCACTCGCCAGTCAGGCGCGCTGTCACGACAGGATCCAGCGCATGCCGGCGATCACCAGCGCGACGCCAAGCACGATTGGCGTACCGACCACAAGGATCGCCACCGGAATGCTCCAGACCACGAGGACCAGGCCAAGGGAGTCAGTGAGCACCGTCTTCCACGCCGACGGTGCCGTTTGATAGGTCATCGATCCGAGCGTAGCGAGATCGCTTCGCGCCCGCTGTTCGGTATTGCACTGGGAGTGCTGCCGCTACGGCCCTGATGATCGAACGCCGGGGGGCGCTGATTCGAAAGCGCAACGTCGGAAAGCTTTACAGATCGCATGCGCCATTTTTTTGACAGGCAACGTCTGGTTACGAATTTGGTATCTCGCTGTCCCTACAAGCTGTTGACCACAGGAGTTTTACGGTCGAGGTTTTCAGGACGGCACTAAAGTGCACGCAAAGACGGATCACGGCATAGGCTGTGCTTATAAGCATCAATAAGACTTAAGAGACTGCTGCAAGACTCTTAGGATCCATCCCAAGCAAAGAGGTTGTATGAAGAAGAAACTGTTAGCAATTGCGTCAGCGATGGCAATGACGCTAGTGGGTGTGTCGACGGCCAGTGCCGCGACCATCAATTTGGCGGTAGGTGACGCGTATTATGTTGGTGTTGTCATCGATGGCATTCCCCCCAACAACACCTTGGAACCGGCTTACCTGAATTCGTTGATTGAGGTGGCGCCGGGAGCGATCGACGCGGCACCGACCGGTTGCAATTACGCTCAGACGGAAACGTGCAATCGCGTAGGCAGCACCCTGAATGGGCTGCCCGGAGTCGACCTGACTGGACAGTCGAAAACAGACACTCCCAACGAGCTTAGCGGTAACGTGCTCGTCAATGGCTGGGAATACATCTCCGGCAAGTACGGTAACGACGGAATTCGTTACTGGTACATCGGCGGTCTCCTGCCGACGGACTTCGTGACGCTGCCGCAGAAGTTCTTGCCCGGAACCACCGGTAACCGCGGGGGCGGGTTGTCACATTTCACGCTCTACAACGTCCCCGGCAGAACGGTTCCGGACGGCGGGACGACGGCAGCCCTTCTCGGCCTGAGCATCGTCGGGCTCGGCATGATTCGCCGCCGCATCAACCTCTAAGACAGGCAAGCGGTTTGGAGAAAGGGGACTGATTCAATTCAGTCCCCTTTTTTTTTGGTGCCGCCGGTCGCTGACATCGAAGATGCCCTGAAGCTTGATCTTTCCAGGCGGTGCAGCGATTCCACGCAGATCGCGATCAAGACCCTCACTAAGCCCGCGGCACGTCTCTTGTAACGTGATTGAGCGTGATACCCGATGCGATCGCCACACTGAACCTTGGCGCATTGCTTCGAGATGGCTTCCGTCTCACGACCGCAGAGGCCATCGCGATCGTGCACGGCGCATGCATCGAAGCTTCAGCAGGTGCGGCCCGGGCGGTCCCCGCGAAGCTTGACGACGTATGGATCACAAGCGCCGGGAAGCTGCGGATAACAGCACCGCCCGACGCGGGCGAAGGGCGTCGGACTGCTGTGGCCGCACTTCTCGAGGCGCTGTTGCCACGACCCAGCGACGAGGCTGAGTTCGCCGTACCAGACGCGTTGCGGACTCTTCCGACCCGGCTACGGCAGGCCGGGGCGGTGTCGGGAAAGAACGACCTCCACTATCTGCTGGTGATGCTTTCGAAGTACTTACCCTCGAACGCTGCGGGCCTGTTAGAGCAAGTTGCCCGACGGGCGCGCGAGCGAAGCCACACGCCGATAGTGGCGAAGAGCACGACAGTTGCCGCAACCCCGGTTGCCGAAACGCGCACCGCAGTCGACAGCCCCCTGCCTGTGCACAGCACCCCAGTCGAGAACGCACCGGCTGTGGAGAGCAGCGTGGGCGACCTCCCACTTCATGTGGACCGGCCGACGTTCCCGGCACCGGCTCGCCCCGTCGAGACCAAAAATTATGTTCCGTTGATCGCCGTCTCGGTGCTCTTAATGGCGCTCGCTGGAATTGCCGGTTACGGTTTCATGTTGAACACGGGCGAACCCGCACGGGTTGACGAAACAACGGCTGCCGAACCGCCATCAGCCGCCGCCGGACCCAGGATCGTGGAGCGCGATCGACAGCGGCCTTCGAGCGCGCCAGTAGGTAATGCGAACCCGGCGCCGCTCGACCTCCCTGTGGAGGACGGCGCATTCTCCCCATCACTCTCCGACGACGGCACGTTGCTGTTCCACGCCGGACGCAACGCGTCCGGACAGCTCTTCACGACCACCATCGACGATGACGGGGACGTGACGAGTGCCGAGCCGCTCATCAACGATGGCGCGCGCAATTATCATCCGCGGTTGTCGCCAGACGGCACGCGAGTGGCTTTTGATTCCGACCGCGACGGCGAGCGCGCGGTATACGTCGCCGATCGCAACGGCACGAACATCACGCGCGTCAGCGGCGCTGGCTACGCCGCCGTTCCAAGCTGGTCACCCGACGGGACCAGGCTCGCATTCATCAAGGCAGAACCCGATCGGCCGCGGGTGTGGAACTTGTGGGTGCTGAACCTGGCAACCGGCGAGCTGCAACGACACACGGCCTTTCGTCTCGGACAGGTCTGGAGCGCGTCGTGGTTCCCCGATGGTCACAGGGTCGCCTACAGCCACGAGGACCGGCTGATTGTTTCGGACCTTCGTTCCGGTGCCAGTGAGGTGCAGGCGTCACCCGTCAAAGGCCGCCTTGTTCGCACGCCCGCCGTATCCCCGGATGGCCGCCGCATCGTGTTCCAGGTACATGGCAACGGCGTGTGGATGCTCGACCTCGCCACAGAGGGATCGCGCAGGGTCCTGGACGATGTGACCGCAGAGGAATTTGCGTGGGATCCCAGCGGACGACGGATCGCGTATCACAGCCGGCGTGGCGGGAAATGGCAGATCTGGATGATGCCTTCCTGAGTCGCTCCGCTGCGCTGAATTGGACGGCACCAGGTCCTCCCGAGAAGCTATTCAAAGTCAATCCCGTCGGCTTCACACCATATGACCTGACCCCTGACGGGCGATTTTCTGGTCAGCTCGGTGGCG
>DASVFC010000268.1:0-4925 GCA_036380235.1 Vicinamibacterales bacterium | reverse complement strand
CCAGCGAATCATTCAAGCTCCTCGGGCGGCTATCCAGGTAGTCCTGCAGAATCACCGCGGCGGCCGCAGCGTCGAGCTGGTGTTTTCTCTTGCGCCAATCTTTCTCGCGCCGCGCCAGCCGCGACTCGGCCTCGGTGCTCGACAGCCGCTCGTCCTGCAGCACCACGGGCACATCGAGTTTCTGTTCGAGGGATTTTGCAAACGTTTCGACGATGCGGGTCAGGTCGGTAGGCGATCCATCGAGCCGGCGCGGCCAGCCCACCACCACCGCCGCCAGCCCGTCGTCATGATTGCGCAGCGTGGCGATCTCGGCGACCAGCAGACGCATGGTTTCCGCTTCGGATGGCGGACGCTGCAGCATGCGCCACGGTGAAGCGAGCGTGGCGGTGGCGTCACTGAGCGCCAAACCGATGCGGCGGGCGCCATAGTCGATGCCGAGCACGCGCACCGGACGATTATAATCGGCGGGTGCAACGGGTGCGGCGGGTGCAACGGGTGCGACGGGTGCAACGGGTGCGACGAGTGCTTCAGCTCGTCGTGTGCGTCGTGATTGCCGGTGCGACGCTGACGCTCCACTCGCAGACATCCAGCGATCCCAACCAGGAGCAGGCGGATCGCGCGGCGCGGCGCATTCGCGCGTTGCAGGCAGAGTCGGATCGGCTCGCGGCGCAGTCGCGCACGGTGTTTGGCGAGCTGCGCAAGCTCGAGATCGATCGGGCGCTGAAGCAGGAAGAGCTTTCGCGGGTCGACCGTGAGCTGGTGCGCGTAACGGTCGATCGCGACACAACCGCCAGGCGGCTCGAGGAACTCGAAGCGATCCGCATCGCCGGCACGCCGGGCGTTGCCGAGCGGCTCGTCGAACTCTCGAAGCGCGGCCGCGCCGGTTACGTGCAGCTGCTGCTCGCATCGGACGACGTGCGCGCGATGGGACGCATGGCCCGCGGCGTGGCCGCCGTTGCCGAGCTCGATCGGATGCGACTCGAAACGCATCGCAAGAATCTCGCCGCGGAGAAAACCGCCCTCGATCAGCTCACCAGGCAGCGCGCCGCGGCAGCGGCGCTACAGAAAGATGCCGCCCGCGCCAAGGCCGCCGTCGACGCCACCGTCAACGCGCGCAACCGCATGATCGACGACCTCGATCGCCGGCGCGATCTCGCGGCGCAATACGTCGCCGAGCTGCAGCAGGCGCAAAGCGAGCTCGAAAAGACCGTGGCCTCCGCCGAAGGCACGTCTCGCGTGGTGGCGTTGCCGATTCGACCGTTCCGCGGCGATCTGCCATGGCCGCTGCAAGGTGACGTCGTCTCACGCTTCGGCCGCGCGCCGGCAGGCCGTTTCGGGACCTCGATCGTCCGAAATGGTATCGAGGTGGCGGGTCGTGAAGGCGCCGAGATCAAGGCGGTGCACGAAGGCAGCGTGGCCTACGCCGCCCCGTTCACCGGGTTCGGGACACTCGTGATCGTCGATCACGGCAGCAATGCCTTCACTTTGTACGGGCACTTAGCGGATGCCGTGGTGACCGCTGGGACGAACGTCAGCCGTGGCACGGTTCTGGGCAATTTAGGCCAGTCGCCGTCTGGTGGAGCCGCCGCCTACTTCGAGGTGCGCATCGACGGCCGGCCGACCGATCCCCTACAATGGCTCAGGAGATCTCAGAAGTAAGATTTGAGATTGTGGATTGATTGCTGATTGCTGAAAGAGCCTTTATGAAGATTCGCGGGCGCGTTCTCGTGCTGGCAGTGTCGATGGTGGTCGTGGCCTTTGCCGTCGTTGGCGGCTTCATGAGCAACGCCAGCGCGCGGCAGGACAGCTACCAGTTCCTGCGCACGTTTGAAGACGTGATCTCGCTGATTCTCAACAACTACGTCGAGGAAGTGAACATCGACAAGGTGATGCACGGCGCCATGCACGGCCTCGCCGATGGGCTCGATCCCGACAGCGCCTACCTCGACGCCGCCCAGGTGAAGGTGTTCGAAAAGGGCGATCTCGGCGGACCGGGTCAGACCGGTCTCGAGCTGACGCGGCAGTATTACCTGCGCGTGATCGCCGCGCGCGACGGCTCGCCGGCCGCGAAAGCCGGATTGCTGCCCGGCGATTACATCCGCGCCATCGACGGTCAATCGACCCGCGATACGACGGTTTACGAAGGCCAGCGGCTGCTGCGCGGCAAGCCCGGCACGAAGGTCCACGTGACGGTTCTGCGAGGCAATGCCGCCGAACCGCACGAGATCGATCTGGTCCGCGAGGAGCTGCCCGCCGTGGCGGTGAAGTCGCGAATCGCGGTTCCCGGCGTGGGCTATCTTCGCATTGCCGAGTTCGGCAAAGGCACCGCCGAACAAATCAAGAGTGAGGTGTCGTCACTCACCAAGGCCGGTGCGAAGCAGCTCGTGATCGATCTGCGCGGCACTGCATTCGGCGACGCCGATGCGGGTATCGCTGCGGCACGCCTGTTCGTGAAGAGCGGCACGCTCGCCTATCGCCAGGATCGGGGCCGCGACAAGGAAGCGATTGCGGCCGCCGCCGGAGACGGCACGATCACGTTGCCGATCGCGGTGCTGACCGACAACGGCACGTCGAGCGGCGCGGAAACCTTCGCCGCGGCGTTGCACGGCAACCGCCGCGCCACGCTCGTCGGCGAGCGAACGCTCGGCCGTGCCGCGCGGCAAAAGCTCGTGCGCCTGCCCGACGGCAGCGCGCTGATGCTGACCCACCTCCTCTATCTGTCGCCGGGCGGCGGCGCGATTCACGAAAAGGGGCTCACCCCTGATGTCGCCGTCGAACAGCCAGACATCGACTTCGGCCAGCCCGCGCCGGCGAAGGACGCGACGCTCGACAAAGCGATCGAATCGCTCACGCAGAAGGCGGCCGCCTAGGCCGCGCATCCGCTTCACCGGCGGCTCTGATATACTTTTCGTTCGGCCTGACGCCGGAAATCGCAAGATACAGGCGCGTAGCTCAGTTGGTTAGAGCGCCTCCCTGACACGGAGGAGGTCAGTGGTTCGAATCCACCCGCGCCTACCATTCGACTCGCCGTGCGGCTCGCCGCTGGCGAGCCGCAGGCTCGCTCATGGCGGGCCACCTGACAGGTCGAATGTCCTGAGCGAGCGCTTGGTTACGAAGTAACCAAACGCGAGTCGAAGGGCCGCAGCATCCAATGAGCCAAGTCACAGTCACACTTCCCGACGGATCGACAAGACAGATCCCGTCCGGCGCGCCGGTGCGCGCGGTGGCCGAGGCGATCTCGCCGCGGCTTGCCGACGCCGCCTACGTGGCCTACGTCGACGACCGGCTGGTCGATCTCACCCACCCGCTCACGCAGGACGCGTCGGTGCGGATTGTGACCAACAAGAATCCCGAGGCGCTGGAGGTTTACCGCCACTCCACCGCCCACCTGCTCGCCGCGGCGGTGACGGCGTTGTTTCCGAAAGTCCAGTGCGGCATCGGACCGCCGATCGAAGACGGCTTCTTCTACGACTTCATCGTCGAACGGCCCTTCGTGCCCGAAGACCTCGAGGCGATCGAAAAGAAGATGCGGGAGCTGGCGCAGGGCGACTTCATCTACGAGCGACAGATGTGGCCGCGCGATGAAGCGATCGCGTTCTTCAAGCAGCGCGGCGAGCCGCTCAAGGTGCAGCTGATCGAGGAGAAGACAGCGGGTCAACGCGAGGTCTCGGTCTACACGATCAAGGACAAGGACACCTTCGTCGATTTCTGTGTCGGCCCGCACGTGCCGACCACGGGCCGGCTCAAGGCATTCAAGCTGACGACGACATCGAACGCGTACTGGAAAGGCGACGCGAAGAACGCGCCGATGCAGCGCGTTTACGGGACGGCTTTCTTCACCCAGAAGGAGCTGGACGAACACCTCGCGCGCATCGAAGAAGCGAAGAAGCGCGATCATCGCAAGCTCGGGCGCGAGCTGGACCTGTTCCAGATCCACCCGGTTTCACCGGGCGCCGCATTCTGGACGCCCCGCGGCACGACGCTCTACAACACGCTCGTCGCGTTTTGTCAGTCGCGGCAGAAGGCGGATTTCCAGGAGATCAAGACGCCGCTGCTGTATTCGAAGACGCTGTGGGAAACGTCCGGTCACTGGGGCAAGTACCGCGACAACATGTTCCTGGTGATGAACAACGAGACCAACGAGCACGACATGAGCCTCAAGCCCATGAACTGCCCGTCGCATCACCTGTATTACGGCACGACGCGGCATTCGTACCGTGAGTTGCCGCTGCGCTACGTGACGTTCGACCCGCTGCATCGCAACGAGTTATCCGGCGCGCTGTCGGGACTGACTCGTGTGCGGCAGTTCGCGCAGGACGATTGCCACGTCTACCTGCGCGAGGATCAGATCGCGGGCGAGGTGAAGTTCCTGATGGACTTCATCCTCGGCCATTACGAGGCGTTCGGGCTGACATCGCGCATCAAGTTCGCCACGCGCCCGGAACAACGCATCGGCGACGATGCGATGTGGGATCGCGCCGAGGGGGCGCTGCGGCACGCGCTCGAATCGACGGGCATGCCTTACACGGTCAACGAGGGTGACGGCGCGTTCTACGGGCCCAAGATTGACTTCGAGGTCATGGACTCATTGGGCCGCCCCTGGCAACTCGGGACGATTCAGTTGGATTACGCGGCGCCGGAGCGATTCGATCTGACCTATGTCGGCGAAGACAACGCCGAGCACCGCCCGGTAGTCATCCACCGCGCCGTGTCGGGCTCGCTCGAGCGGTTCATTGCCATCCTGATCGAGCACTATGCCGGGGCCTTCCCGTTGTGGCTGGCGCCGTTGCAGGTGATCGTGTTGCCGATCGCCGACCGCCATACCGAATATGCGCGCGAAGTGGTCAAGATCCTCGACGAGGCGGGCCTGCGCGCGGAAGTGGATGCCCGCCAGGAAAAGGTGAATTACAAGATTCGCGAGGCCC
>DASVFC010000267.1:0-3101 GCA_036380235.1 Vicinamibacterales bacterium | reverse complement strand
CCGCCCGTTCACAAACTGCGCGCCGCCGGTTGTCCGATCGCGCTGGGCACGGACAACAACACCAACGACGTGTTCGAAGTGATGCGGATTGCGATGCTGACCGAGCGTATCGATCGCGACGATCCCTTCCCGGGCGTGCGGCCGCAGCCGGAAGACATGCTCGAGGATGCCCCTGTCGGCGGCGCGCAAGCCGTGCGGCAGTCAAAGCAAATCGGTGTCCTGGAAGTTGGCCGCAAAGCGGACTTACTGGTCGTCAATACCCAGCGCGCGCACCTCGTGCCGGCCGGACGATTCCTGTCCGCCTGGATACACAACGGTCAAGGTTCTGACATCGAGTCGGTGATGATCGATGGTCAGTTCGTAATGCGCGAGAACAAGGTGCTGACCATGGACGAGGCCGCCGTGATCGCGGAAGCCGACAAGGTCAGCAAACGCATCTGGCGCGAAGTGCAGAAGGGCGGTCCGGTCGCTATCCCTGGACGGCCGCGGAGCCGGTAAGCACGAAATGACGTGTGTCGGCGAGCTCGCGCAGCAGCTCGCCACGCACGTTCGGATGCGCGATCGCGATCAGCCGTTCGGCCCGCTGGCGCAGCGTCAATCCGAATAAATCGACGGCGCCATATTCGGTGACCACCCAATGTACGTGGCCGCGCGTCGTCACCACACCCGCGCCCGGTTTGATCGCCATCACGATCCGGCTGGCGCGGCCGCCGGAAGCGGTGGACGGCAGCGCGATGATCGGCTTGCCGCCTTTCGACAACGCCGCACCGCGGATGAAATCCATCTGCCCGCCGATGCCGCTGTAAATGCGGAAACCGATAGAATCCGCGACAACTTGTCCCGACAGATCCACTTCGAGCGCGGAGTTGATTGCCACCACCTTTTCGTTCTTGCGAATCAACGCGGTGTCGTTGGTGCGATCGCACGGATGGAACTCGACCAGCGGGTTGTCGTGCACGAAGTCATACACGCGTTGCGAGCCGTAGACGAAGCTGGTGACGATGCGGCCGCGATGGACGTTCTTCAGGCGATTGGTGACGGCGCCGCTGGCGACGAGATCGACCACGCCGTCTGAAAACATCTCGGTGTGGATGCCAAGGTCGCGCTTGTCGTGCATGCGGCGCAACGCCGCATCCGGGATGGCACCGATGCCCATCTGCAGCGTTGCGCCATCGTCGACCAACGACGCAACGTGCATCCCGATCGCGTCGTCAACGTCGGTCGGCGGCGAGCTCTCGCGCGTCCACAAGGCGCGGGACGTATGTGTGAAGGCATCGACGGCCGAGAACGGCACCGTCGTATTGCCCAGCGTTCTCGGCATACGGTCGTTGATTTCGGCGATCAGCAGCCCGGCCGATTGCGCGGCGGCGAGCGCGGCGTCCACCGACGTGCCCAGCGTGCAGTAGCCATGCGCATCGGGCGGCGACAACTGCAGGAGGGCGGCGTCGAGCCGCAAGCGGCCGGACTGAAACAACAACGGAATGTCCGAGAGGAAGATGGGGACGAAATCCGCGTCACCACGGTCGATCGCCTCGCGAACCGGCGGACCGGCAAACAGCGACACCGATCGCAGCCCACGGCATTCGCGATCGGTAAATGGGGCAGGGCCGCTGGTGTGGAGGTGATACAACGTGACGTCGCTGAGATCGCGCCTCGCGGCCAGAGCGGTGAGCAGCGGCGTGGGCGTTGCGGCGGCACCGTGCACGAATACGTTCATGCCGCTGCGGATATGCGCCACCGCCGCTTCAGCTGATTCCGCGCGCACCGCCCAGGAGCTCATGTCGTAACTCTATAACCCGTCAACCTTTGACGGTGAAGCCCTTGCGCTCCAGGTGCGCGCGCACGCGCTCACGTAAGTCGCCCTGCAATTCCACGCCATCATCGGTGGTGGAACCGCCGCACCCACACGCCCGCTTCAATTCACTACAAAGCCCCGACAAGAACTCGGCGTTGTTCGGCAGACCGTAGATCACCGTCACGGTCTTGCCGCCGCGGCCGGTCTTTTCCATGCGCATCTTCGCGACCACGCGATTGGGGACGGCTTCGTTAGCGCGGGCACGCGTGCTGCTGCACTGGCAATTGTCCACGGGCCACCCGCACTTCGGGCACACGCGGCCCTTGCCGGTGGAGTAGACAAGCTTCGAATTGGACATGTTGAAACCCCGGACCTGGTCGCTGATCAACAGAATGTTGAAAAACGGTACCTGGTCCCGAATCAACAGGGCGGGCTAGTTGTTAGGAATGAACGTGAAGCGGGCGAAGCCGCTTGCTGTCCCCGACCAGGGCCACAAACCCGCGTTGCTGCGCGGACGCGCATCAGCGCGCACCAGGACGTAGTATTCGCGGTTCGGCTCGAGCTGCCGGGTGTCGAACAGCGGCAGGCGATCGAAGTTCGTCACCATCTGCGCAACCTGTGCAGGATCTTCAACGACGAATGACTGCTCGACGCGGCCGTTCTTTGCCTGCGACACCGTGTGGCGCCGCGTGAGGTTGTCGTAATCGACGCTGGTGGAAACCACCGCGGTGGCTACCGTGCGATCGACCCACGCCGGCACACGCAGCTTCAACTCCACGGTGTAGGTGAAGACGGTGCGGAGGCCGCTCTGCACGACCGCTTTCATTTCATCGGTGAGGCCGCCATCCAGTGCAAAGGTGACGAGCACCTGGCCGTCGCGAACGAGAGGACGGACACGCAACGTGGTGGCCTCTTGCGCATACGCCGCAGAAGCCGAAACCAGGAGCAAACCAAGCCCAAACAGGCCAAAAACAGTCTTACGAATGTACAGACGTGCAGGCATCAGCAATAGACGTGTCCGCCAGAATGTAGCACACGAATCGGCCGAACGGACCGATATATGATGGTGAAGACCCCTTAAATTGATGAAAAACAGGCTTTTTCTCGCCGTCCTGGCCATCGGCACCCTCGTTTATCCCGGCGGAAGGGGGACCGCTCAGGATTTGCCCTATCAGGTGTTCGAGCGTTACGTGGAGCCGCTCGCACAACAGATTGGAATGCCGGGCTTATCGGCCGTCATCATCCGCAATAACAGGGTGGCCTGGCGGCGCGGCTACGGCTACGCCGACGCCGAAAACAAGACTCC
>DASVFC010000266.1:0-5981 GCA_036380235.1 Vicinamibacterales bacterium | reverse complement strand
TCTCAATTGAAGCTGAACACGCTACTCGGGAGGCACCGTAGCATGAGCTAGGTGGGCGCGGGCACAGGCGCTGCCATAAGCGGTCTTGCGTTACTCGAACCAACCGCTGGATGGCGATCAACGGCGCTGGGCTCGCAAGGCCCTTTCCAGGCGCTCCATCACGCCAGCGGTGCCGCCGATCATGCGCGCGTGCGTGATGGTAGTCCGATCGCGATCCTGCATTCCCACCACGATGCAGTGGGCTTAAAGGCTGCCTCCGGCATCACCTCCTGCGGACGTTGGAAAGCCGCGTCTGAACCGTCGCGACGCCGTGGTACGTAGGTGCCCGCCCTTCGAAGGTGACGTAACCGACCATCGTGTCCTGCTGGATCTCTGCGTCCCAGCGGGTGATCGTCAGCGAAGGGCCACCTGATGACGTTGCAGTTCCGCTCAGCGAGAACAACCCATTCGAGCGCTGTGATCCAGAAACATTTGCGCGAACTTGCCCGAAAGAGACGATGCCTGTGATGGTGCTACCGCTCTGCGTCAGGTCCATTGAGATGGGCAACACGGCGCCTGGCTCGGTTACGCCACGGTTTGCAGTGCAATAGAAGTCGCCGTTCGACCCAGTCCCTTGGCACCGCTCTACCACGTAGAAGCCCGTCCAACTGCCGGAGATGGTGGCGTCAACGAAAAACTGTGCCGATGCCGAGCGCCCAGCGGCGCTTGCTGTGAGTGTGGAAACTCCGGCTGCAAGACCTCGGATGCTGCCGGCGGCGGAGTCAACGGCGATCACGTTGGTGTTGCTCGAAGACCATTGCGCCGCCACGTATCGTGCGTTCCCGTCGCTGAACGTCGCGTAGGCGCCGACCGTCGCCACGTCTCCAACCTTGATCCTTCCGCCCCCGTCGGGCGCCACGACCAAGTTGGTCATCGTGACGACTGGAGCGGTAACGGTCGGAGCCGTTGGCGTTTGGCTGCCACCGCCGCAGGCTGACGCAAGGAAGGTGAAGAGCGCCAAGGAAAGGGGGAACCTCATCGGAATACCTCCGAGCCGTCATCGGTCGGGATTACACCAAGGTAGACGGCCGAGCCGGAGAAATTTATCACGGCCTTTATATCGCCCGCGCTGTATATCGTCGAAGCTGACGCCTTCGATGCGATCTTGCAGGGTTATGCCGAGTGGAAGCGAGCCCCCGCAACCAATTTTTCGCCAGCATTCCCCGCGAGAAATTTGTGCCATCCGCGCCAGTGGTCAACTGTGTGTAGAATCAGCCTCCGCTGCACAGGAGACCCAAGTGATGCGCCGAATCGCCACGCCTCTTGCCGTCGTCGTGCTCGCCGCGTGGGTTGCCGCGGCTCAGAGCAGTCTTCCCGCAACGATCGACGGCCTCGTCGAAGCGCCGATTAAAACCGGCCGGGTCGCGGGCGCATCGGTGGCCGTCGCGCGCGGCACTCAGCTCCTCGTCGATCGCGGCTACGGGTTCGCCGATCTGCAGCTCGACGTGCCCACGCCGGTGCGCGCCATCTACGAGATCGGCTCCGTCACCAAACAGTTCACGGCGGCAGCAATTCTGCTGCTCGCCGAAGACAAAAAGCTCGCGCTCGATGACGAGCTCACGAAATTCCTGCCGGATTACCCGACAGCAGGACATCGCGTGACGCTGCGGCACCTGCTCAATCACACGTCGGGCATCAAGGGCTACACGGAGCTGCCGGAATTCGGCCAGCTCATGATGTTGAAGAAGCCGAAAGACGAACTGGTCAAGCTGTTCTCGAGCAAGCCTTTCGACTTCGCGCCGGGAGAAGATTTGATCTACAACAACTCGGCGTTCTTTCTCCTCGGCTTGGTCATCGAGAAAGTCTCAGGGCAGTCGTACGCGGACTTCGTCAAGACGCGCCTGTTCGACAAGGCGGGCATGACGGACTCGTCGTATTGCAGCGAGCGCACCATCCAGAAGCGGAAGGTGCACGGCTACGACACCGTGAACGGCTCACTCGTTTTGAAAGGCTACCTCGATCACTCCTGGCCGTACTCGGCGGGTTCCCTCTGCTCGACCGCATACGACCTGGTGCTCTGGAACCGCGCCCTGCACGCCGGCAAGGTGTTGTCCGCTGACTCCTACCGCGCGATGATCACGCCCGGCACGCTCAATGACGGGTCGTCGCTGCGCTACACGATGGGCCTCGGTGTCACAAACACGGGTGGACGACGGCTGATCTCGCATGGCGGCGGCATCAACGGGTACCTGTCGCAGCTTGACTACTATCCAGACGAAGACCTGACAATCGTCGTGCTGTTTAACACCGCCGGCCCGGTGAATCCGCAGAGCATCTCGACCGAAATCGCGGATGCGATCCTCGGCAAGCCGCGCGCAGCTGAGCGCGCGTTCGAAGGCGATCTGTCAACGTTCAGCGGCGCCTACACTGGCCGCGGCCGCGGCGGGCCGACGTCGATTCGCATCGAAGTGCGAGGCAAGCAGTTGCACTTCCTACGCGGCGCGGGCGCGGGGGCGACGGACGAGACGTTGAAGTACCTCGGAGACGATACGTTTACCTTCAGGAACACACTGCTGCGCTTTCACCGGGAGGGCGGCAAGGTGACGAGCGTGCGCCTGGATAACGTCGGCACAAACGTGCGGCTGAATCGCGCGAACTGATCGCCATTAGCCCTGGGGAACGTTGGCGACAGCTCGGCGCGCCTGATCCGCGTTGAGCGCGGTGACGCCGCGACAGCGAGCTGCTCACGTCGCCGCCAAACCTGTATTTTCAATTACGGATTTGTTCGCGGTGTCCTGAAATAGCGCAGTCGACGGGTGAAGCACACGGCCGCGCTGCACGCTAACCCCCATAAAACCAACGGTTAACGGCCTGTCACGGTTGGCAGCCGCGTTGCTGCGTGAACCCGGTGCGTCAAGTCACGGATTGGGCCAAATCGTTGATCGCCGCGTGGCGCAAACGACGACCGGCACGCACGAGGGATTGGACCGCGGTCGCACCGTCCTTCGTTCTCGAATTCACAGTATTGCTGCTGTTCGGTGCCGATCCGATGGTCGCGATCGCGGCCATCGGCGCCGCCATGCAGGCGGCCGGTGAATGGCCCCGGCCGCGTCCGTTTCGCACCGCGCTCGCCCTCTTCCACGTCTTGACTGGTATTGCTGCCGCGTTCGCCGCGTCGACGCTGTATCACGCGGTGCCGGCATCGGGCCTGGCGTGGTGGGTCGATCGCGGCCTGCCGATCGCGATCGCGGTGCTGCCGTACTGCCTGGTGAAATGCCTCTCCACCCAGTTGATCGTTCCGTTGGCGACCGGGCAACGGATCAATAGGAGCTTGCCGCTCGACTTCGCGAGCGGCTTGCCGGCGTATTTTGCCGCGGCGGCGATCGCGGCGGCGGTCGCGGCGATCGTCGAACATCGCCTGTGGGACGTGGCGGCGATCACAGCGCCGATCCTGTTCTTCGTGCATCGCGCGTACGAAGCGCACGTGGCGCGCGTCGACGAGGAACGCCTGCGCAAGGAGATCAGCCCGTTCATCGACCAGGGCATGGCGGTGATCGACCGCCACGGCGTGGTCACGCATTGGAACGATGTGCTCGAGCGCATGCTGGAATGCCCGCGCGAACGTGCGCTCGGCCGACCGGTCGTCGACGCCATCCCCGCCCTCGCCAGGACCGAGCTGCCGCGCCTGATCACCGCCGCGTTTGCCGAACGCACCCCTCAGACGTTGCCGCAGCTGACGCTGCCGTCGGCCACTCGCGTCAAGCGCATGCAAGTGCGCGTGCTGCCGGTGGCGAGCGGCGCCACGTTGCTCTGGGATGATCTCAGCTCCCGCACCAACCAGGTGGCGACGCGCGCCGCCGAACGTCTTGCGCTGGCCGCCGAAGGCGCGAGTGACGGACTGTGGGAATGGGATTCCCGCACGCAGGAGTTCTATTGCTCGAAACGATGGCGCGCAATGCTGGGCCTGCCGCCCCGCGACGGCGTCGGACACGTGTCGGAATGGTTCGATCGCATCCATGATGAGGACCGCGGCACGCTAAAGGCGGCGCTGCAGAAGCACCTCGCCGACGGCAGCGAGCACTTCGAACACATGCATCGAATCCGACATGAGGACGGCACTTATCGCCGCTACTTGTGCCGGGGCGTCGCCGCCCGTGGTCCGGGACGCGTCCTGAGGCTCGCCGGGTCGCTCACCGAGGCCGCCGAACCGCTGGTCGTCAGCGGACGCGCGCAGGGAGCCGGCGCCGCCGATCCCCTCACCGGCCTCGGCAATCGCGCCGTGTTCGTGGAACGGCTCGGGCAGCGGCTCGAGGACTTCAAGCAACGACGCAACACCAGCTCGTTCGCCGCGCTGTATCTCGATCTCGATCGCTTCAAGATCGTCAACGACAACCTTGGCCACCTCGTCGGCGATGAACTGCTCACCATCGTGTCGCGCCGCCTCGAAGCGTGTGTGCGTCCGGGCGACGCGCTGGCCAGGCTTGGCGGCGACGAGTTCGCGATCTTGTTGAGCGATCTCGGCGATGGCAACCAGGCCAACACCGTTGCCTTCCGCATCCAGGAGGCGCTCAGTGCCCCGTGTTCGATCGGCGGCCGCGAGGTGTTCACGTCGGCGAGCATCGGCATCGCGCTCGGCAACGCGCAGTACAGCACACCGGACGAGATCATGCGCGACGCCGACCGCGCGATGTACCAGGCGAAATCCCGCGGCAAGGCGCGCCACGAGCTCTTCGATGCCGACATGCACGCGCGCGAGAAGGACCGCCTCGGGCTCGAGGCCGATCTGCGCCATGCCGTCAACACCGGCAGCTTCGAAGTGCACTACCAGCCGATTGTCCTGCTCGGCTCGCGGAAATGCGTTGGTTTCGAATCGCTGGCACGCTGGACCCGCAACGGCACACCAGTGTCGCCGATCACGTTCATCCCGCTGGCCGAAGAACTCGGCATCATCGAGCCGTTGGGCACCTGGATGCTGCAGCAGGCCTGCCTGACCTTTGCCGATTGGAAGCGCCGCTTTCCGGAAGCCGGCCTTGATTACGTCACGGTCAATGTCTCCAGCCGCCAATTGATGCAGCGCAACTTCCTACGCGTGGTCGAAAAAGCGATCGAAGAGTCGCGGATTCAGCCCTGCGACCTCCGTCTCGAAATCACGGAGACGGCGTTGATGGACAGCCCGAAGGAAGCGGCGCAGCTGCTCAACGAGCTGCGCGAGATCGGAACGCGCATCTACCTCGATGACTTCGGCTGCGGCTATTCATCGCTCAGCCACCTGGCGAAGCTGCCGGTGGATGCGCTGAAGATCGATCGTTCGTTCGTCAAGAACCTGCTGCTTCCCGATCGGCCGGCAATTGTTGAAAGCATTCTGGCGCTGGCTCGCACGCTCAAAACCGGCGTCGTTGCCGAGGGCATCGAGCACGAAGCGCAAGGTCGCGAGCTGGCACGACTGGGATGCACGCACGCGCAAGGTTTCCTTTACTCTCGGCCGCTGTCGGCGGCTGCCGCCGAAGCGCTCATCGCCGCCAACCAGCCGCTCGGCGTGGCCGAGGGCGTTCAGCCTGCCACGGGTGACGCGGCCGCGACAAGCGGCCGCGATACCACCACACCGGGCGCGGTTGACTGGGCGGACGCGCTGTTGTCCCGCCGCTGATGCGACAACCGTAACGAGCTACTTCTTCTCTGCAGCACCCCCGCGAAACGCCTTCGCTTCAGCGTCGACGTCGCGCTCCCACTCGTCAAGGAGCCGCCGCAATCGATCGACGACCTCGGGGCGCCTGGCAAAATGATCGGTGCGTTCGCCCGGATCGCGCGTCACGTCGAACAGGAACATTCGCGTGACGGACCCGTCGACGAGCAACTTCCACTCGCCGCTGCGAACCGCCTTTTGATTCATGTTCACAGAGCTCGGGCCTGCGGTGCGCCAGAAGAGCGTGCGTTCCACCTCCGGCACTTTCTGCTGCAGAATCGGCAATAAGTTGATGCCCTCGAGACGCGCATCACCCGGC
>DASVFC010000265.1:0-4512 GCA_036380235.1 Vicinamibacterales bacterium | reverse complement strand
GGCATCTACTACTTGATCGCGCCGGGCGCTGCGCAGAACACGCTCGCGTTTGCGATCGGGCAGCTCTACATCGTGTTGCGGGTGATCGTGCGGTTGCAGTTTGTGGCGTCGCAGGTGGCGCTGTTCCAAGGTCGCCTCGCGCACGCCGGGTACGTGGCGCGGCCGGTGCCGCGCTGGCCCGACTCCCCGGCCGCCGAGGCGCTCGGCCCCGGCTAAAGGGAACCTGCTTCCCTTTCGTATCCGAGTTACGCAATTCGTAAACGACAGCCTGGCTTCCTTTACGCGATTCGAAAAAGGGAAGCAGGTTCCCTTTTAGCTCGACAGCGCGTCGACGCCGGCGGCGGCAGCCGCCGCGTGACGAAGTTTTTCGCGCGCATCGACGGCCGTCGCCCGCAGCAGCGGTTCGGCCTCGTCTTTCGACCATTCGTCCAGCCGGCCGGCAAAACGCGTCAAGCGCATCTCGCCAATCGCGTACGCCGCGCACGCGCGCAGCCATGGATCTTCGCTCGTCGACATCACCTCGATCGCCTCTTCGCGATCGCCGACCGACGATCCAAGCAACTTGTTAGCCGTCGCGATCCGCGCCGGGACGGTGACGTTGCGATCGAACAGTGGGATGATCAGCGACCGCACTTCCGGTGGCAGCACCGAATCCATGAACTCGACGGCGTTGTCGTGCACTACGGGATCAGGCGACTGCAACCCGACATAGGCGCTATGCAGGTCGTATTGCGGATACAGGATCTTGAGCAGCCGGAAGATGCGCTCGGTTTCCTTCTCCATCGATTCGCGCAACCCGTGCTCCACCGGATTCGACGGATCGCCCATCGAACCCTCCAGCGTGCCGAGCACTTGGTACGAGCGATAGTGCCCCATGATTTCCGCGGCCAGCACCGATTCGATCAGCTTGCGATCGGTCGATCGATCCGGGTGCGCCTGGCCGAGCCGATTGATGGCGGCGATGGTGTGGTAGCGGAGGACGACATCACGATCGAGCACGCTCTCGACCAGCACCGACTGGGCCGCCCTGGTCCCAATCTCCTGAAGCACCTTCGGGATCTCACGCCTCACCTCGGGACGGATGTCTTCATCAGTCAGGTAGTCACGCAGGGTGCCGACAATGCGATCGCCGAACTTGGCGAGCGCGGCCACGGCTGCCTCGTTGAGCGCGGGCTCGGCCATGCGGTCGACGAGTGCGCCGATCAACGCCCGTGTCTTCAGCGTCCCGACGGCGCCGATCGCGGTCCGCGCGATCTCGACATCGTCATCGTCGAGCAGCGTGCGCAACTCGCGTTCGAAGAGGTCGGGCAGAATCAGCAGCAGGCGTGCCGCCTCGAGCCGGGTCCGCCGGCCTGGTTCGCCACGCTCCTCGACCATCTTCTGCAGCAGCAACCGCGCCGCGTCGATGTTCTGCGACGCTCCCGGGCGCGCCAGGAACGCGACCAGCGCGGCTCGAATGGAGAAATCCTCGAAGTCGCCCAGCTGCTCGATCCGCGCCAGCGGGTCCGACCGATCGAAGGCGGTGAGATACAACAGCGCCTCGGTCCGCACTTCGAGGTTCGGATCGCGCAACAGCTGCTCGACCTGGTCCTTGACGGTGGCGTCGCCGGCGCGCGTCAGCAGGCGGATCGCCTGGCGGCGGATTTCCGGCTGCTCGTGCGTGAGCAGGCCGCGCACCGCCGGGTGCACCTTGCGATCGTGCGACATCTCGAACAGGCTGAGCGCGTAGGCAATCTCGCGCGTATTGCCCTTCAGCCGCGACGAGATCATCTGCGTGGTGTCGCGATCCATGATCGGCATCGAGGCGCGTTCGTAATCCACGCGGTGCTGGTGGATGCTCTCGCGCAGATTCTCGACGTATTGTTTGCGCGCCACGAACGCCGCGATCATCCACGCACACGCGAGGACGATGCCGATGACCGAGAGCTGCGGCGCCGACCAGCCGAGGCCGGCCGCGAACAGGAGCACCAGCAGGCCGCCGGTGGCGTCGCCAAACCGATAGACCACGGTATCGACGAACGACTTGACGCGGAACGTATGTGCCGACGGCACCGGCAGGTACAACAACTCCACCGTCGCCTTATCGATCGAGTATCGCAACACCTGGTCGCTGGCCTTCAGCGCAGCAGCGGCGACGATCGAGCCGAGCACGAGCACGCCGGTCGACCCGGCCAGCATCGCCGTCGGCACGATGAAGAGCGCGGGGCCGACGCCGAGCGTGCGCAAGACCCGGCCGGTGAGCAGCAGCTGCAGCAACAGCGACATCAACCCGGCGATCATGTTGAAGGTGCCGAAGAACATCGCGAGTTCGTCGGTGTCTGGCACCGCCGCTTTTGCAATTGCCTTGAACTGCCAGCCGGCCACGGTGGTCGTGACGGCGCTCAGGATCACGAGGGCGGCGATGGCGCGCAGGTACGGCGAGGCCTGCACCAGCCGGAAACTGCTCCACAAGGGAAACGATTGTTTCTCGTGCCCGGATGCCGGCATGTCGTTGCCGACGTACGACGGCCGTTCGCGCCAGATCCAGATCACAATGACGGCGCAAATGACGAGCGCGACGGCCACGAACGCCAGCATGTTGGCGGTGCCGAACCGCGACACGCCGGCCCGCGTGACCAGGCCGCCGACGATCCAGCCGAGAATGGCGCCGCTGCCGATGAACCCGAACGACCGCTTGGCCTCCCGCGTGGTCATCACGTGGTTGGCCAGCGTCCACACCTGCGACGGCGCGAGCACTGAAAACACGCCGACCCACAGGTAGATGACCACGAACATCACGCCGGACTCTTGCGCGTTGGCGATCGACCACCACCAGAAGATGAGGGCGTTCAGCGCGAAGACGATCAGGCTGCCAACCTGCAGGTTGCGCAGGTTGGTGCGATGGCCGAACCAGATATACGCGCTGGCCGCCGCCCCAACCAGGACCGCAATGGCGATGTCCACGTAGGGAAGGTCGATTGCCCGGTAGCGATCGAGGAACAGCGCATCACGGGCCGCCTTGCTGGCCACGCTGGCCGACATGGTCAGGAACAGGTAGGCGAAAATCGGGAAGGCTCGACGTAGTTCCGCCCCGGTCAGGCCGAGGGCCCGTTCCATCAGGCTGTTCACAGGCTTTCAGATTACACTTAGCCGTACTCCATGTCAGAACGTACTTCGCTCGTCGCTCGCTTGTTGCGACCGATCGTGCAATTCCGCGCGGGCGAATCCACGACGGCGTTGCTGATGTTCCTGTACTCGTTCCTGGCGATGACGAGCTACAACATCATCAAGCCGATCACCCGTTCCGAGTACATCTCGAACCTTGGCGCCGACAACCTGCCCTACGTGCAATTCGCGATGGGCGTGCTGATCGGCTTCATCATGCAGGGCTACACCAAGGCGATCGGGGCGGTGCCGCGGCGCTGGACCATCCCGACGACGCAACTCGGGATGGTGCTGTTGCTGCTGATGTTCTGGTTGTTGTTCACGACCGTGGGCTCCGACTGGGTCGCCGTCGGGTTCTACATCCTGTCGTTGATCGTCGGCATCCTGCTGACCAGCCAGTTCTGGACACTGGCCAACGACGTCTACGACCCGCGCCAGGCCAAGCGGCTGTTCGGATTCATCGGCGGCGGCGCCAGCCTTGGCGGCGCGATGGGCGCCGGCCTGACCCGCATGCTGGTGGAATCCGTCGGCACGCGCGTGATGGTGCTGATCAGCGCCGCGATCATGGCGATGTGCATGGCCATCGTCATGTTCATCCTGCGCCGCGAAAAGTCCGCGGGCACCAGCGACGCGGCCAGGACCGGCGAAGAAGAGGGCGTGAGCGGCGGCGAAGCGATCGCGCTGCTGCGTTCGTCGCGCCACCTGCAGATCATCGCGCTGGTAATTGCCTTCTCGGCCATCGGCGCCAACATCATCGAGATGCAGCTCAACCTGGCCGCCGCGGAAGCAAAGGGCCAGGAGAACAGCGCCGGCATCGCGGCATTCCTGGCCGAGATCACCATCTATCTCTCGCTCGTCGGCTTCGTGATCCAGGTGACGCTCACCAGCCGCATTCACCGCGTGCTCGGCATTGGCTTCGCACTGCTGGTGCTGCCAGTCAGCCTTGGCACCACCGCCGCGATCATGTTGTTCAACCGCGGCCTGTGGGCGCCGGGCCTCGCCCGCGTGCTCGACACGTCGCTCCGTTACACCGTCGACAAGACCTCCCGCGAAGTGCTGTTCCTGCCGCTGCCGACCGATCTGAAGTATCGCGCCAAGCCGTTCGTGGACGTGACGATGGATCGGCTCGCGAAAGGGATGGGCGCCTTGCTGATCCTGGTCCTGATCAAGGACTGGGGGATGGGTTGGGACTGGCAGCAACTGAGTTACGCCAGCTTGACGATGGTGGGGTTGTGGGTGCTGACGGCGATCGCCGCGCGCCGCGAATACATGCGGTCGTTCCGCCGCAGCATCGAGCAGCAGGTCGTGGCGCCGGCGCAGTTGCGCTTCACCAATCCCGATCCGCACTCGGTGGAAACGCTGGTCAGT
>DASVFC010000264.1:0-2490 GCA_036380235.1 Vicinamibacterales bacterium | reverse complement strand
CGCAGGCGATTGCGGTCGCTGCCGAGTTCCGCGCGAAGAAGGAGCAGGTCCTCGCGGCGATCGCCGGCGTCCCGCAGCTAGACGAAGGCCGCAAGCGCGGCGCAGCTACCTATATCGAGGGCTTCTTCCGCGACATCGCGACCGACGAGGACCTTCGCAAGCGCGTCCTCAAGACCTGCATCAGCTAGGCGTCGGCTCGCCGGCCGGGGCAGCGACCTCTTCATGCGGGTCGCAGTTCGACATGTAATGCTTCTTGATGTCGCTGCGGTCGCCATAGTCGGTCACCCACAGGATCAGGAACACGTAGTTGAACGCGACGGTCATCACGATCGCCAGCTCCAGCGCTCCGATCCCCGCCGACAGACCGATGCCCACGGCAAGCAGGATGAACAACGCGTCGCCCGAGCTCTTCAGCGAATTGCGGAACCGCACCGCCGCCGCAATGCCGGCGATGGAAAACGCCAGCGCCAGCGAATTCTGGACGATGATGATGATGCTGGTGACGACGATCGGCAGCACCACGATCGTGTCGACCAGCGACTGGTCGTAATCCTTGGAACTGCGGACCGAGATGTAGACCCAGCTCGACGGCAATGCGGTCAGCAATGCTCCGAGGATGGTGATCGACAGCCAGTAGAGCGTGTCGCGCAGGTTCGCGACCTCGACGGCGCTGGGCGCGAACACGGATTCGATGCCGGTACGCGGGTTCGACATCAACGTCTCGACGCCGCCGAAAGGCATGAACGCGCGCAGGTTCGGGAAGAGATAGAGTGCGAGCAGCACCAGGGCCGTGACGGCCGCATAATAAGCGGTGAGCTTTGCGAAGAGACGCAGGGCCAACACGCGCGCATCCTGCACAAGCCCGTGAAGTTCTGCAACGCCCGCGAAACGAAACGCAGCCGCGTTGCCGCGACTGCGTCTCGAAACTCTTGAATTCTAGGGGCGCAATGAAAGCGCCGGAGGCGGTGTTCTTAGAACAGGATGATCAAAAGAATGATCAACAGAATGAGACCGCCGATACCGATATACATGGCTTCGCTCCCACTGTTTTAGGGTTGCCCATGTAACGATTGCCGGGGGAACGAAGTTCCGTCGATCAACAGCCGGTGACGGTTGCCGAACCTTGCGCCTTGATCGTGCAAGCGCCTCCACCCGACAGTTCGATGCTTGCAACGCCCTTCGCGTCCACCTTCGCGCTGTTAGTTGCCGTTGCCCGCACCTGCGAGGGACCTTCGGCGCCGATGGTGGCGTCCTTCACCTTCAGTCCGGACGCATCGAGCGACGAACTGCCGCGAACCATTGCGGTCAGCTTGGGCGTCTCGCCCGCGACGGTGACATTACCGGCGCCCGCAATGCCGACGTCGAGCCGGTCGACCGTTGCATTGCCGACGGCCGCCGATCCGGTCCCCTGGACCGACAAGGTGAATGACAGGCCCTTGATACGATTGATTGCCAGTGATCCGGTACCGTTCACATAGGCAGCCGATAGATCGCCCGTTCCGACGCTGATCTCGACGGGCCCGCGCGACTGGCCCGGATAATTGCCGCCCCACGCCGAGGAGTTCGGGCGAACGATCAGGGTGCGGCCCTGCTGGTCGACCGTCACACCGTCGATTGCTGCGGTCGATCCGCTGACCTTGGCGAATGGCGAGACGCCGGTGGCGACGCTGACCTTGTACGGCCCCTCCACACGAACGCGGTCGAACGAGGTGACGCTCAGCGTCCGTTCGGCCGCCGTCGCGGCTGCCGGAAAAGTGGAAATCAGTAGGGCGAGAATGGCGGTCCTGTTCATGCCGCCACTCTCGCCCGTTATGGTTAACAAGTCCCTATGAGCAGTTGACGCTGCCGGGGCCCATCTTCGAGACGCTGCACCTCGCGCCGCCCGTCAGGTCGACGCTGCCCGCGCCCATGATGGAGACGCTGGCCGTCTTCGACGCGTTGGCGCTGACGCCGCCCGCGCCGGCGACCGAGACCGAAGCCGTCTCCGACTTCACGTCCTTGGCGTTGATGTCGCCCGCGCCTGCGATGCTGTAGTCGACGGTCCTGGCGCTGCCGCTCTTGGCGGTCGCGTTGCCGGCACCGGAGATTGCCAGCTTCAGGCTGCCGACCTCGACAGTGTCGACGTGGAGATCGCCCGCGCCGTTGATCTGTCCCTCGAACCTGTCGCCCTTGATGCGATCGATCCTGATGTCGCCTGCACCCGCAAGCTCCGCGCCGCGCAGGCTCGGCACGGTCACCGTCAGTTCCAGCTTGCCCTGCCGCCGCCAGCTCACGCCGTTGCGCTTCTTGTGCGAGATGACGAGCTTGCGGTCGTGCACCGCCACCTCGAGGTCGTTGATGACATCCTCGTTGCCCTTGGCACGGACGCTCGGCGCGGAGCCGGTGCGGACGGTCGTGTCATATGCGCCCCGCAGCTCGATCCGGTCGAACTCGCCGACCGGGAAGTCGCGCTCGATTGCCGGACCGCCATTCTCGCTGCGCGCTTCCGTG
>DASVFC010000263.1:0-8611 GCA_036380235.1 Vicinamibacterales bacterium | reverse complement strand
GGTGGCCGTTCATGGACGACCTGTTTCCGCACCAGCAGCATGTCGCGCGCATCAGCGCGCGGCAGCGCACCGGCGATGCGCGTCCCGGGTGGCAGCTCAATTGGCAGGTCCTTGAACGAATGCACGACGATGTCGGCTTCGTTATGGCGGAGCGCTTCGGACAGATCCGCGGTGAAAGCGCCTTTGTCGGTCAGCTTCCAGAGCGGCGAAGTGAGATCACGATCGCCCGCGGAGGCGCGCGTCGCGCAGGCGATCGAGAGATCCGGGTGAGCCGCGGCGAGCGCGCGCTGAACGAGCGCGGTCTGCAGCCGCGCCAGTGCGCTGCCGCGGCTCAAAATTCTCACGCGCACAGGTCATGCCAGCCGGAGGGATTGAGGACCGCACGCGTGGCAAAAGCGCGCGCACAAACCGCAATCTCCTGATTCGCAGCGGCGACGCGGCGGTCTGCCGTTTGAGCGGCGCGCTGCATCTCGCTGAAAACGTCGGCGAGCGACACTACCGGAGCGATCGGTGGGACCGGGTCCACATCCGTCTCGCCGCGCAGATCGATCACGCACGCCAGCGACGCGTAGAGCCGGCCAACACGTGCAATCACCGCCGCATCGACCGGTGCAGCGATAACGAGAGCGGCGTTGCCTTCGATTGAGGTGTGGGACGCAATCCGATCGAGCGGGTGATAGCACAGCGATGCCAGCGTCGAATCGAAAGCGGGCCTCCGGCCGTAGACATCGACCAACCTTCGATCGTCGGCGACGAACGGCAGCAGTTCGCGTGCGAGCATGCCCGTGCCGATGACGGCAACGCGGTCGCACTCGCGGACCTGCCGGCGAACCGCGCTCCCGTACGAGCGTGATCCAAGGCCGCCGAGGTGCTGCGCGCGAACCTTGCGGGCGTCGGCAAGCAACCGCCGCCCGAGCGCCTGCACACCGTGATACTCGGGTGTCAGCGCGTCGACGAAGACGCGAAATTGATGCATGACCTCGGTCTCGCCGACGATGGGTGAGTGCAAACCGCAAATCACCTGCAGGAGATGGACGTAGGCCGCTTCGCCGGACAAGGGCTCCGCGTCGGCCGGAACCGAAGTGTGGCGTTCGACGAACGCGATTTCACGCCGGCACGTGCGAAATACCGGCCACGCCGAAGCGGCCGACTGCGGCGCCCGCTGCCAAATGCACAACTCCTGCACGATTCCCAGATCTTACGAAGCGGTTACAGGCGAGTGTCACGGTTTTGTCGCGGAGCGGACCAATTGAGCCATGGTGTCGATCCACATCGGATGGTCGTTCAGGCAAGAGCAGAGGCTGTAGCTGGCGGGGTCGCCGCCGCCATGGGCGAATTCATCCCTGCCCTCGTTGCCCAGCTCATCAAGAGTTTCGAGGCAATCGGTGGTGAAACCCGGAGCGACGATCAGCGGCCGCTTCACCCCTTTTGCATGCAAACCGCCGAGGATGTCGGAAGTGGCCGGTTCCAGCCATTTCTCTCGCCCGAACCGCGACTGGAACGACACGGTGTAGTCCGCTTCGCTCCAGCCCATCGCCGCGGCAAGTGCCGTCACCGTGCGGCGGCACTCCACTTCGTAGGGGTCGCATTCGTCGACGAACCGCTGTGGCAGACCGTGAAACGACAGCAGTAGGTGATCCGGTTGCGCAGCGGCGATCGCGTTCGTGATGCGCGCGCACAGGGCGTCGATGTAGCCCGGATGATCGGGATACGGCGCGATGAAGTGCAGCGCCGGCACGAAGCGCCGCGGCGTCGAACCTTTCACAGTCGCGGCCGCAAATGCGGCTTCGTACACAGACGCGGTGGTCGCCGATGAGTATTGAGGGAACATCGGCAGCACCACGATCCGCGTTGCACCTGCGTTCACGACGTCATCGATTGCCGCCTCGAACGATGGGCCGGCATAGGCCATTCCCAGCACGACGCGGTGGCTCGGACCGAGTTTCTCCTGCAGGAGCGCGCGCTGCTTTTCCGATTCGACCAGCAGCGGCGACCCTTGCGTGGTCCAGATGCGTTGATACAGGCGAGCCGATTTCGGCGACCGCGCCGGCAGGATCACGCCGCGCAACAGCGGCTGCCACCACCATGACGGGTAGTCGACGACGCGGCGATCTGAAAGGAAGTTGGCGAGGTATCGCCGGACGGCCCGAGGCGTGGGCGCCTCGGGCGTGCCAACTTGTGCGAGGAGAACTCCGATCAACGCAAGCTCTGAAGCACCCAGTCTACAACGCGATCGTCGGGCATCAGTGCCTGCGTGGTGATCGTGTACTCGAGCCCTTCGAGTCGTTTGAGGAGGCCCTTCTCGATGCCGCCGAAGGACATCAAGTGCGGCACGATCAACACGCGGCGGCCCGCGGCGCGCTGCGCTTCGACCTTGTCGCGCAGTTCCTTCGTCGCCGCCTCGCGAATGACGGGACCGGCATCATCGCGCACCGTCATGTAGTCGACGTGCGCGTACGGCGCCGACGTGCGCACGTGTTCGGCCAGCACCGCCATGTCGTCGAGCCACTTGCGGTTGTCGTCTTCGGGCACCGGCCCGTGCGCGACGAGGATCACGGCTTCAGACTCCGGTGCACTGCTGATCGACTTCGCACGATCGGCCGCGATCGCGCCGATCAACGGGTGTCGATTGAACGCGGGCGTCATGCGAAGCTTGGCCGTGGTCTTGACCGGGGATGCCGGGTCTGCTGCCGGCATGCCATGCGCGGAATGATCGTCCGCTGCCGGCGCGCCGTGCGCGGCATGATTCATCTTCGCGAAAATCGCCAGGTCCTTGGGAGCGACGTCGCGAAGGCCGAGCAGGTATTCGGTCGACGTGATCACCGAGCTGTGCGAGGAGACAAACAACGGTACCGCCACGATCTCTGTGGCGCCCCGCGCGGTCAGCTTGTCGATCGCCGACTGAATATTGGCGCGCGTCGCCATTCCGAACGCGACTTCGGCCGGCTGGTGCGCGTCGACGCGGCGCACCACATCGAGCACCCGCTCGTTCCATTGCGGCTGTCCGCCGTGCGCGAGCACGAGCACGCCGGTCTTAGACTGCGCCGCCGCCATCGATGGGATGGTGGCGGCAAGCACAAACAACCCCAGCCCTAACAAACGTCTCATCACCAATCTCCTGTTTAGCGGGACCACGACCAGCGGATGCCGGCGCGAACGGTGCGGCCGACATCAGCGCGGTAAATCGCGAGCGGCGTGCCCGTCGGCGACAGCTGGCCAACGTTGGAATCCTGGTTGTCGGCGAGGTTGTCGATCGCGGCGAACGCGGTCAAGCCGCGCATCACTCGCTGTGAGATGAAGGCATCCCAGACGCCATATCCCTCGGCGTAGGTATCGACCGGCTGGCCGTTGACGGTCGCGCGCGCCGCGACCCACTCGCTGGCGAAGATGCCGCGCAGGTTAGCGGCAAACCCAATCCTGTGTCGCCACGTTGCGCGGACCGAGCCCTGGTGCGCGCTGCGGCCCGTCAACACAAGATCCGTGTTGTCATCGCGCGCGTCGAGATACGTATAGGCGCCGGCGAACGTCAGCGAAGGCGTCGCGGCGAATTCACCGTCGAACTCAATGCCCTCGGTCACCGCGTCGTTGATGTTCTTGTACGTCAGCAACAGTCGACCGGCAACGGGGCGGAACGACATGTCCAGGCCTTCGCGCTGCATGATCTGCGTCACCTGCGCCGGCGTGGCCGCGAACCCAAGGTTGACCGATTCAATCAGGTCGCGAACGTCGTTGCGAAACAGGTTGACGCCGAAGCGGGCACGGCGCGCCGGGGTCGCGTACTCGCCGCCGATCTGCACCGAGTGCGCGTACTCGGGTTGCAGGTTGATGTTGCCGATCACCTGGTAGATGCTCGACGGATTCAGGAAGCGGTAATACAACTGGCCGATATCCGGCGCGCGGAAGCCGCGGCCGTACGACGCGCGCACGCTGACGCCGCCACCCAGCCGCGCGTTGGCCGCCGCCTTGGGCGACAGCGCGCTGCCAAACTCCGAATGGTGATCGGTGCGCAGCCCGATGGTTGTCGTCACGCGGCCGCCGATGGTCAGGCGGTGCTGCAGCCAGGCCGTGCCGATGGTGGCGGATTCACCGGCATCGTTTCGCAAACGGTTGATGCCGGAGTACTCATCGCGCCAGTACTCCGCGCCGCCCTGCAGGTGCTGGCTGGCGCCAAGGAACTGCGAGAACGAGCCGTCAATCTTGGTCAGTCGCTCGTCGAGGGCACCGGGCGCGAGCGGCACGCCGGTCAGCAACGTTGCGGTCGACCCCTCGTCGAAACGCGCCAGATAGGCTCGGGCCTGCACCGCGGTCGTCGGCCGCGGCGCCCAGTCGGCATTGAGGTTGAGGTTCACCGTCGACTCGTCGATGCGATCTTCCTGCAGGCCAAGCTCCCCGAGCGAACGCCCTCCATTGTGATTGTCGTAGCCGCTCAGGCGCGCCGCGAACGCCAGTGCATCACCGGCGCGGACGCGGCCGCGCGCCAGGAAATCAACGCGGTCGAACGGCGCGCCAGTAGTATCGGGGGTGGTCGGGGTCAGATCGAATCCGTCGTTGCGATGGTGTTCGGCCTGCACGAATCCCGACACGCGATCACGTCGCGCGCCCATCGCGGCGGCGGCGTTGAATTCGCCGAAACTGCCACCCGACAGCTCGCCGGTGGTATCGAACGGCGCCGTCGCCTCGCGCGTGATCAGGTTGATCACGCCGCCGATGGCGTCCGATCCATACAACGCCGACGAAGCGCCCTTGACGACTTCGACCTGCTCCAGGCGATCCACCGACTGCCGATCGAGATTGATCACACCGCGCTTGATGCCGCGGCCGCCGAGGAGCGGTTGGCCGTCCATCAAGACCAGCACCTGGCGCGAATCGATGCCCTGGATTTGTTCGCCGGCGGCGCCTGCCGTCTCGGAGCCGCGCCGCGACACCACGCCGGGCACTTCGCGCAGCAGCTCCGCCACCGTCTGCGAGCCGCTCTCCTCCATCATGCGCCGCGACAGCACGCTGACGTTCGTGTTCAGGCTTTCGCGCAGTTCCTGCTGCCGCGATGCCGACACGATCTGTACCGCCTCGACGACCGGCGCCGGCGTCAGCGCGATTTCGATTGGCGCCGCAACAGGAACCCGAGCCGTCGTGTTGAGCACCGCGAACCCGGGCGCGATCACGTCGAGCGAATATTCGCCATCACCGATCGGCGCGATGGTGAAACGGCCATCGCGGCCGGTCTCGACGATGCGTTCAAACGCGCTGTCGGGTTGCCGCACCACGATGGTGCTGCCGGGAACGACGGCGCCAGTGCCGTCACGCACGATGCCGGAAAGCGATTGCTGTGCGAATGACGCAGACACCGATGAGACTAGAAACAAACCAGCCAGAAGCGTGCGAACGAACATGACGAAAATCCACCTCGATGATGATTATGAAAATCGAAGATCTCAGGCAGCGCGGCTGCGCTCGATAGGCTCTCTGGCGGCCTGCCGCCGCCTGAGGCCGGCGATGAGGCGGCGCAACGCGAGCGCGATGCCGGTGTAGACGAGGAACACGCCGCCCAGCGATGCGAGGCCGGCGATGGTCTGGCCGGTGAGGCCATAGAACTCGCCGGTGTGCGCAAAGCGGAGCCATGAACGGACGCGGCGACCGGCGCTCAAATGTTCGAAGCCCTCGTTCTTGAGGATCGAAGCGGAAGCGCGGTCAAATGAAATCGTCCGCCGCAATTGCGGCTGGCCGCCGTAACCTTCATCAACGGTCAGCACAATCGCGGCCTTGGCATTCGTCGCGAGACGAGTCGTGATGGTTCGCCACGCCGGCACTTCGGCCATTGCGGCGGTCCACGATGCGTTCAAGCCATCGACAACGTAGGTTTGCGGCTTCTGCTCGCCTCTCGGCTCGGCGGGACGCGCCGCCGCGGCGGCAGGAGGCGGCGGCGTATCGCCCATCAGTCGATAGACGAGCGTGTTGCCCCAGCCGTACGAAATCGGCACGACGCCGGCGACGATCACCGCCAACGGCACGCACGACCAGAAGCCGATCGCGTTGTGCCAGTTGAAGTCGCGGGCTTTCGAGGACAGGCCGCTACGGAACCAAAGTACGTTGCGGAACTGGATCCAGTTCCAGACGCGCGGGAACCACAGATAGAGGCCGCTGACAACGAGGAAGAGGAAACCGAGATTCGCCGCGCCCGTGATCGCCTTGCCGGTGGCGCGGCTCGCGCCCTCGAGCGCGATGTAGCGATGCCACACGGTCATCGTCCTGAAAAACGACCGCAAACCGGACGGCGGCTCGCCGATGATCGCTGCGGTATATGGATCGATGAGCAGCGCGCTGTTGCCGTCGAAAGTTACCGTGGCTGGTGCGGCGGCGTCGGCGCGCAGCGTCAGGCCAATGACTGGCTTCTCCGGTCGCGCGGCAGCGGCCGCAGCGATCAAGGCTTCCGGTGCCATGTGCGACCCCGCGACAGCCGGCGCCGTCCACGCGGTGCGATCCGCCCATTCAATCACCTGCTTCTCGTAGGTGAGCGCCACGCCGGTGACCGACATGATGAAGATGACGATGCCCGCGGCGGCGCCGACGGCGAGGTGGATCCAGAACAGGACGGTGCGGAAACTCTTCATTGCGTTCACGACTTTGAGACTTGGTCTCAAGTTCCCAAGGATCCTATTGCCGACTAAAATGGTCGGTCAAGAGCAAAATGAGAATTGATCTCAATTCCGACCTTGGCGAGTCGTTCGGCCCGTGGCCGATGGGCCAGGACGCAGGGTTGATGGAAAGCATCACGTCTGCAAACATCGCCTGCGGCTTTCACGCCGGTGATCCCGGCGTCATGCGGCAAACCCTTGCACTGGCGAAAGATAGGGGCGTCGCCGTAGGTGCTCATCCGGGTTTTCCGGATCTGGTTGGCTTTGGGCGGCGAGAGATCAAAGCGTCGCCCGTAGAAGTGGAAGATTTCGTCCTCTACCAGGTCTCAGCGCTTGCCGGGATGGCCGCGGCGCAGGGGCTGCGCCTGCAACACGTCAAGGCGCACGGGGCGCTCTATAACATGGCCTGCAAGGACCGCTCGCTCGCCGACGCCATTGCGCGTGCCACCGCCGCCGTCGATCGATCGCTCATTCTGTTCGGGCTTCCAAACTCTGAATTGCTGCGCGCCGGCCTGGCCGCCGGGCTCCGCGTTGCCGCGGAAGTGTTTGCCGATCGAGCCTACGAGCGCGATGGCTCACTGGTGTCGCGCTCGAAACCAGGGAGCGTGATTCACGATCGGCAGGCGGTGGTCGAGCGCGCGGTCCGTATGGTGAAACAGCAGGACGTGGTCACCTCCGATGGTGCAACCATCGCGCTGCAGGCTGATACGATTTGTCTGCACGGAGACACGCCGGGCGCGGCTGAACTCGCGCGACTGGTTCGACGCGGTATGGAGACTGCCGGCATCCAGGTCGCGGCGCTCGAGCGCTAGGTGTCGAGCAGATTCAGCCAGCGCGCCGCGGCTTCTTTGGTGATCGGGCCGCTGATCCGCGGCGTCGCAAACTCGAACACCACTTGCGCGATTACGCCATCAGATCCAGGACCGGTATATTCGAAGAATTCAGACGACTCGAGGACGTCGCCGATTTCCTCGAGCTCCGCCGCGGTCACGTCATCGTCGACGTAACGCTTGATGAATTTCGCCACCGCCACCGCCGGGAGCGCGTAGGTATCGCCGCTGTCGCTCTTCGTCCTTAAGTCGGCGAGGCTTTCGCTGCCGGAAATGCTCAAGGTCTCGGCCATGGCTGCTCGCTATTCATACCGGCACAACATCGACGGGTTGTAACGTGGCGGCCGAAATCGCGGGGTACTAGACGACGTTCAGGCATAGGAGATCACTAACGGATATTGCGGCCGCGAGGCCGAGACTCAATCCCCTGAAAGACTAAGAGCGGCGCGCCAGAGACTGGCGCGCCGCTCAAAAGTTGCCGCCAACCTGGCTCCCCCCAGCTACTGCAGCACTAGTGCCACAGTAAACAGACTGGCGACACGGACTATTAATCCAAGGTCCATGCCACGGAGATTCTGGCCGGAATTTGTCGATCTTCCGCCGCGATCGTTGCACGGCACCGACGAATTTGTCGGGCCCGATCACAAAAATCGATTGGCTCTAGCCTGCGGCACCTTCCGGATACTGCAGCGCGAGACGGAGTTCCTTCGTCAGGTTGTCTACCGTCGTTCCCTGCCGCTTCCAGGCGCCGTCGGTCTCGAAGCGCAGCGCGCCGATACGGCGGCCCCACGGCGAGATGACGCGGCCAATCGCGCGATAGTCGGTGCGGTCGGCGTGATGCTGATCGATCTTCTGGATCACGTCCGGCGCGACGCGGATGAACGCACGCAGGGCCGTGGCCGACTTGATGCTGTACTTGCGGCCGTTCCACGCCGACTCGAAGATGCTCGCAATCTGCTTGAAGTAGTTGACGAAGAACTTCTTCGATTCCTCGCGGAACTGCTCGCTCTTCCTCGCGCCGCCGAGCGCGGCTTCATCGGCGAACAGCCGCTTGAGCTCCTGCGCGAGCGGCGCCTGGCCGACGCGGCCCTTGCCGACGCCAAGCAGCTTGATCTCGCCATAGAGCGGCGACTCTTCGCGGTCGTTGAT
>DASVFC010000262.1:0-3142 GCA_036380235.1 Vicinamibacterales bacterium | reverse complement strand
CACTACTCAGTGCAAGGCAACATCCTGACCGGCCCGCATGTTGCCGAGGCGATGGCGAAGGCGTTCGAGAACACGCAGGGCGAACTGGCGGAGAAGCTTTATGCCGCGTTGAAGGCCGGCGACGACGCCGGTGGCGATCGCCGCGGCCGCCAGTCGGCGTCGGTGCTGGTCGTTCGAAAGGGTGGCGGCTCGAGCCTGAACAACGATCGCCTCTGCTACATCAACGTCGACGATCATTCAGATCCGCTGCTCGAGTTGGGACGATTGCTGCCGTTACAACTGGCGTGGAGTCTCGGCGGCAAGCGTGCTCCATTGGTGCAGCAGGGAAAGTTCGCCGAGGCCATGACGCTCGCCGATAAGCTGGTGCGGTGGGCACCGAAGAACGGAGCGCACCGCATTCACCAGGGGTTCCTCGCGTATCTGACGGGCAACAAGGCAAAGGCGATTGACGCCTTCACCAAGGCGCAACAGCTTGATCCGAACAACTATCGAACCAGCTTCGAGGGGGCGGTCAGCAATGCGGCAAACGCCGCCTACAAGAAAGTGCTCGACGACAAGGAATTTGTCGCGCAGCTGCCGCAGTGAGCCTTAACGAGCCGCAAACGCGTCAGCAATCTTGATCGTGAGGGCCGGCGTGTTCGAGTACGAGATGTTGGCGAGCACGGCGATCGTCAGCTTGTGCTCGGGCAGCGTCGCCAGCGTTCCCGTCACTCCGCCCAGCACCTCGCCGTCGTGGCCGACCCACGGCGTTTGCCGGCCCGCAATGGTGACCGTCTCGAGATCCCACCCAAGGCCGTAGCCGGTGTCCTGGCCGGAGGCGAGCTTCTGCGGCGCCCGCAGCAACTGCACCGTTTCCGGTTTCAGCAGCGTGCCGCCATCGAACGCGGTGGCGAAGCGCACCAGATCTGACGGCGTCGACACGAACACGCTCGCTCCCGCGTAGCACGATAGGTCGATCTCGCGCATCGGGTCGGGTCCGTAGCGTGGATCGGCCGCAAACTTCGGGAAGTACGGCGTCGCGAGATCCTGGATCGGCTCGGTCAGCGAGTCGGGGAGCGTATCGTCCATGCGGAGCGGTTCGAAAATTTGCTTCTGCATGAACATCAAGAAAGACTCCTTCGACGCGGTTTCGATCGCGGCGCTGACCATGATCCAGCTGTAATTCGAAAATTGAAACTGCGTGCCTGGTTCGAATCGAAGCTGATCGTCGGCGACGTGCTTCACACCCTCGGCCGGGCTTTGGCAATGTTCGCCGAACAGCTCACCTTCATCGCCGCTGTCGTTGCGAACGCCGGCTGTGTGTCCCATCAAATGTCGGACGGTGACGATGGATTTCGTCTTCGGGAACTCGGTCACGTAACCCTGGATTGGCTCGTCGAGCCTGAGTGCTCCGGTCTCGATCAGCAACCCCGCCGCCGCGGAAGTGAGGGCCGTCGAGATCGTGCCGATGCGGAAGCGCGTGCCAGGTGTGACCGGCGTTTTTTTCTCGATGTCGGCCCAGCCGAATCCCTCCGCCCAGACGATGTTGCCGTCGATCGCCACCGCCACGGAAAGCCCGGGAAGATTCTGTTCGGCCACGCTCGCGCGCATCGCCTGCCGTGCGCGTTCGATGGCGCCGGTCCATTGCTGTGGCGATCCTGCCTGCGGCACCGAAGACATCTGTTGTGCGTCGGGGTGGAGCGGTGTTGCCGTCGCGCTCATGTACACGAACAAGCCCGCCACGCCCAGCAACACCCCGCCAATGCCAAGCACGATCAACCCGACGACGACCTCGACACGATTCCAGCGTTTTGCCACCTTTGAACTTTACGATACAAAGTTGATGGTGTAAACGCCCGGCCGCAGTCCGTTTACATCGTTTCTACAGGTCCCGCCCGCCGCAACCGATATACCGACTGCACCGTTCGGCACACCTATGGTCCGTCTACTTATCTCTGCGGCATTTCTCGGCGTCGTCGCGGCAGGTCCGGCGCACGCGCAGGCACCAGCCGATCAATCGCGCGTCATGGGCGTGGTCACCGACGGCTCCGGCGGCGCACTGCCGGGTGTCACCGTCACGGTCGCCGGCACGCGCACAGCTTCAGTGATTACCGACGGCAGCGGCCGCTACATGACGCCGTGGCTCGCACCGGGTACCTACATCGTCACGTTCGTACTGTCGGGGTTCGAAACGCGAACGTTGAAGAACATCCCGCTGGCCGCCGGTCACACCGTGGTGCTCGATCAACAGCTGCCGCTTGCGGCGTTGACCGAAACCGTCCAGGTGACCGCCACCGCGCCGCCGCCACCGCCGCCGCCGGTGGCACCAACCGAGATTCTGGTGCCGAAGCCCAAGGTGAGGCCAGTTGAGAAGGAAATTCTCGCCTCGGTGTGCGGCCCTCGGCATGCCGCCGACTACACGCTGGCGGTGGGCAAGATCGTGTCGCACCAGGACGCCAACCGCTGGCTGCTCGGACCTGGCGACACCATCAAGGTCGACGCCGGTGAAGAACAAGGGTTGTCGAACGGCCAGAACCTGGTAGTGCGCCGGCGCTTTCCGATTGGCGATCACGATGCGCCAAAGAAGCTTCGCCAATACGGCGAACAAAGCATCGGCATGGTCCAGATCGTCGATGCGCTGAAGACCTCATCGCTCGGCGTCATCGTCTACGCATGTGGCGAGATCGTTGCCGGCGATGTGCTCGAGCCCTACGTCGCGCAACCGGCGTTCTTCGCCGTTGCCGACGGCCCGCCCCGATACGACGAGCCCGGCAAGATTCTTCTGGGCGACCACGGGCGCAACGCCGGAACTGAAGGACAGATGATGGTGATCGACCGCGGCGTCATGCAGGGCGTGCAGCGAGGGCAGCGGTTGACGATTTTCCGGCCTTCGGGGATTGAAGGGCGGCCGAACCTGATTGGCGATGCGGTGGTGGTAGCGGTGCGTGCAGACTCGGCCACCATCATGATCGGGCGCACGGTTGATGTGATCGCAGTCGGTGATCTCGTAGCACCGCATCGGTAGGCCAACAGGCCAACAGGCCATCAGGCCATCGGGCAATCAGGCCATCGGGCCATCAGGCCATCGGGCCATCGGGCTAGCAGGCGTACGCAGAACTTGCGTCACGGGACGCGTTTCCGCGTTGCGTTTATTGCGTACGTT
>DASVFC010000261.1:0-4257 GCA_036380235.1 Vicinamibacterales bacterium | reverse complement strand
AGCCGTGGCCATAGTGATCGCGATCTGGGCGTCGCGATTGTTCGACGGCCGATGGGAGATCAAGACACGGTTGCAAACCTCGGCGTACTTCGCTGGTGGTATCGCCCTCGTTGTTGTGCCTGTCGTGCTAGGGCTGATCGTCGCCGGCGCAGGGCCATACCTGTACGAAAGTTGGGTCTACTATCCGCTGGCGAAATACCCCGAGCGCTTCTCGCTGCCATTTCCTGAATTCCACCCGGTCCTCGCTGAGCAGAGTGTCGCTTCGCTAGGCGACGCTATTGGCGCCGTGCTCACTCGCAGCGTCCCTGAACCGGCGGTGTTCGAAATCTGGGTGAAGCTGGTCATTTTTCTTCCGGTGCTCGTCCTGCCGTTCGCGGCTGTGGCAATCGCGGTCCACGCCTATCGATGGCGAGTGCGCGCCGACCAGGCCGCCGCGCTTGAAGGTCGAGCCGTGCTCGCGATCGCATTGATGGCGGGATTGTTGTTGCTGCAGTCGTGGCCGAGAGCGGATGTCGCGCACATCCTGTTTGGGTTGCAGCCGACCTTTATTCTCTTTGGTTACCTGCTGCATTGCGCCTGGCGCGGCCTGGTGCTGCTGCCCGGACCGCGCGCGCTCGTGCATGCCGCGGCCATGGCGATCGCGCTCGTGCCGATCGGCTTGATGTTGTGGAACGGGTATCGTCGCACCGACTGGGAATACGCCAACTACGTGGCGCATTTGCGCAGCGAGCGTGGCGCCGGCGTGCGGACGTTGCCGGTCGAGGCGCAGCGCATCGACGTGGTCACGCGCTACATCGCGGAGCATACGGCTCCAGATGAACCGATCTTCGTCGTCCCGTGGGCAGCGGGATTCTATTTTCTGGCCGATCGCGCCAACCCCACGCGAACCGATTTCATGCTCTTTGAGGACCCGGAGCTGTATCCGTGTTTGCTGTCGCGCCTTGAACAGCGGCCGCCGAAGTATGTGATCTACGGCTACACATGGGATGTGGACGAGAAACGCTTTCGCGACTACGCCGCGCCGATCGATCGTTACATTCGATCCCGCTATTCGGTTGAAAGCAGCGTCGACGGCTATGAGATTTGGCGCCGCATCGAGGGCGGCGACGCCGCAGCGAACGCCTGGCCGGGCGCGTGTCAGCCCCGACGGTTCAGGTGGCGCGATCTTTTTGGTCGAGGCTTACAATCTCCTTCGACAACGGCAAGGTCTGTGCAATAAAGGCGGCGTGCTCACAACCGCCAACGCCCTCGTGCAGCAGGCTTACAACCGCCTGGCCGACGTCTATGACTTCGTATTCGGAGCCATCCTCCAGCCTGGCCGGGAGCGGGCGGTGCGATCGATCGTCTCGCGCCCGGGACTTCGTGTGTTGGAGTTGGGGATCGGCACCGGGCTGACGGCACCGTTGTATTCGCGGGACTGGTCGGTGGTGGGGGTCGACCTGTCTCCGGCCATGCTGCAGCACGCGCAGAAGCGCATCGCGGAATTGAAGCTCGATAATTTGGTGCGTCTCGTCCTCGCCGACGGCGCGAAACTGCCGTTCGACGATGAGAGTTTCGACGTGGTGCTGGTGCCTTATGTGATGTCGGTCGTGCCGGATCCCATCGGCGTCGGCGTCGAGCTTCGCCGCGTGTGCCGGCAATCGGGTCAGATCATCCTGCTCAATCACTTCCTCAGCCAGGACTCTGTCGGCGCGCGTCTCGAGCGCTGGATCTCGCCGTTGACCGCCAAGATCGGTTTTCGCACGGACCTTTCCCTGCAGTGGCTCCTGAGCGGCGCCGGCCTTCGCCCGACGCATGTCAGCGCCGTGAACGTCCCGCGGATCTGGAAGCTCGTCACCTGCATCAAGGAATAAGCCGTCTGACCACCTCGGTGGCTGGGACCTCTGCCTCCGTTCGCGAGCGTCAGTTTGTCTCGGCAACACCGAGGAACGCGCGGAAACGATCGAGCTCAAGGCCAAGTGCGGACTTGAAGGCGCGGTCGCGCGGCGGGCGGCCGCTGACGAATCCGGTCTGCACGTGCATGACGCTGTCGCGCACGTTGACGTTGGCCCAGCCGATCACATGCTCGCGCCACAACATAGGCAGCGCGTAGTAACCCAGCTTCCGCTTGTTGACGGGCGTGTAGGCTTCGAACCGATAAGGCCATCCCCAGAGCGCTTCGAACTTGCGCCGATCCCAGACGATGGGATCGAACGGCGCGAGGAGCCGCACCTCGTCATCCACTTCGCGAGCGCCGAGGGCTTCATCCGCCGGCCAGTACCAGCTTTCGCCGTCGATGTCTGTTCGGGCAAACCGCTGCTTCGCACGCGCTTGCGCGGCGGTGATCTCGTGCGACCACTGTGGCACGCCGTAGCGCACGCGGCGAATGACGTAATTCAAGCTCGACGCCGGCAGCGGCGCGTACTTGCGCACGACGACGTCGACGAGCTCGTCGAGCGCCGCGCGGCGCTCGGCCGGCGTCTTCGGCGCGGATCCGTGTTGGTGCGGACCGTAGATGCGAATGCCCGCTTCGCGCCTGACCACGCGCAGCCAGCCACGGTAATGCATGTTCTCGAGCAGGTGCGTGGTGGCGCTCGATGAGCCGCCCCAGTAGTTGATCACCGTCCCGTGATCGAAGCGCGCATCCACTTCGCGCGGATGCACGCTGCCGCGCTCGCGGATGAACTCGAGGACGGCCCTGGCGCGCTTGTTCGATGCCGTCGGCAGTAGCCCGGCACCGTCACGCGGGTGCATCAATCGCGACACGCGCCGCGAGACGAAGCCGTAGTTTATGAAGAAGTCTTCCTCGATCGGCAGCGTCGCGTAGAGCCGTTCCAGATCGCCGGCGCGGTAGTTCTTGACGCGGTGCCGCAGTGTCAGATCCTGCGCTCGTGCCGGGGCGCGGATCGGATCGGCCTGCACGAACCCCAATGTGTCGATCGCGCGCGCGAGCGTGGTGGCGCTGCCGAGTCTGGTCACCGCGAAACGCCGGAGGTCTTCTCGTGTCGGTTGCATGAACACTGTTCAGGCTGAAATCTCAATGTTCGCACAACCGTGGCCGCGACGGTTCCGTCCAAGCGGGCATGCGCAACCTGATGTTCGACGCTCGCGACGTGCTGCGCGGCCTGCGACGCGACCGTGGTTTCACGCTCACCGTCATCATCACGCTCGCCATCACCATCGGCGCCACCACCGCGATGTTCTCCATCGTGCACGGTGTCTTGATGCGGCCGCTGCCATATCCTGAAGCCGGCCGCATGGTGTGGCTGCGCGAGATCTGGCGCGAAGCGAGCCGCGACGGTCGTCCCTTCGAAGTCAACGAACGCCATTTCGAACACTGGCGTCGCAACGCCGCGTCGTTTTCGTCGCTGGCGCAATTCCTGGTCCTGCCGGCGAACCTGACCAGCGGCGGGCCGGCGGCGCAAGTCAACGTCGCGCGCGCCAGCGATTCGCTGTTTGCCGTGCTCGGTCAAGGCGCGGCGATCGGCCGTGCGCTCAGTGCCGGCGATGATCGCGACGGCGGTCCGGATGTGGTGGTGATCGCGGACGCGTTGTGGCGGCAACGCTTCGGTGGTCGCCTCGAGCTGATCGGTTCGGCGATCGTGATCGACGGCAAACCTTTCACCGTGATCGGCGTTTTGCCGCCGGCGTTTCGTCTGCCGCAGCGCGATCGGTTGGCGGCAAATATCGATGCCATCGTGCCGCTGCGGCTCAGCGCCGGGTGGATTGGTGATCACAACAATGCCGCTATTGGCCGACTGGCGCCCGGCGTGACGATCGAGAGCGCGCAGGCCGAGTTGGAAGCGCTACAGCGCCAGGTGAGCGAGATAACGTTGGCGGAATCGGGCCAGCGCGCCACCCTCGCCGCCTCGATCGATCCGCTGGGTGACGTCGTGATTGGCCGTGCGCGCCGCGGCCTGGTGCTGTTGTTCGGCGCGATCGTCGCGGTGCTCGCGATGGCGTGTTCCAACCTCAGCAACCTCGCCCTCATTCGCGCCGTGTCGCGGGCGCGTGAGGGCGCGATCCGGTCCGCGCTGGGCGCCGGTCGCGGCCGCCTTGCGGCCCGGATGTTTATCGAGCACCTCATCCTGGCCGTGGCAGGCGGGGCGCTCGGCCTGGTGGTTGCGGTGGCCGCGTTAAGGCTGCTCGTTTACACAGCGCCCATCGATATGCCCCGCATCGACGAAGTCTCGCTCGACGCGCGCGTCGTCGCGTTCGCGTTTGCAATCATGGCGATCGTGGCGCTGCTGATCGCGATACTGCCGATTCGGCACGACA
>DASVFC010000260.1:0-5591 GCA_036380235.1 Vicinamibacterales bacterium | reverse complement strand
ACCGGGTTATGGAGGGCGGTAACGGTGAGTGCGAGAAGGAGTGTGATCATCGACGATTCTGGCGCGCTCGACGTTGCCGGCAAGCACCGCTACGGACGAAGTTCGAAAGGCACGAGAAAAACGATCGATTTGTACACCATTTTCTTCAGGTACGTCGATCGCAAACACCCCGTCGCGAATAATGACGAGGCAACATGGTCCGTGGGTAATCCACGAGAGCATAGAAAAGTTCAGGAACAAGTTCGTCGCGGTAACTGAAGATCGCGTTACGCAGCCCGACGGCAGCGCCGGCACGTTCGCAACGGTCGAGATGAACCCGGGCGTGGCAGTGCTGGCGATTGATGATCGCGGAGAGGTGTATCTCACGCGCCAGTTTCGCTACGCCATTGGCGCCGACAGCGTGGAAGTGGTGAGCGGCGCCGTCGAGGCTGGCGAAGAGATCAGTGACGCACGCACCGAGCTGCGTGCTCATCCTGAAAGCGGTGAAGTACATCGGCTGAACGCGCCTGGCGTACAATCGGCATCATCCCGTGCGCCCCGGGACTTTGAAAGGTGGACCCAATGCGAAAGGTTCTTCTTGCAGGCCTGGTGGCGGTGTGTGGCTGCAGCGGCGACTCGATGCCGTCCTCTCCGAGCAGCACTGTCAGCAACCCGATGAGTTTCTTCGTGACCAGCGCGACCTCGACGACGGGCAATCTCGGCGGCTTGGCTGGCGCAGATGCGACGTGCCAGCGGTTGGCCGAGTCGGTCGGCCAGGGTAATCGATTCTGGCGCGCCTATCTCAGCGTCGAACGGGACGCGAGCAACAACAACCAGAGCACGAACGCGCGCGATCGGATTGGCACCGGTCCGTGGCACAACGCCAATGGCGTGCTCATTGCCGGCAACATTGGCGAGCTCCATGCACGCGCCGGCGACGCCAACCTGTTTGTCGACGAGCGCGGCCAGCGGATCAACGGGCAGTGGACAGGTTCGCCGTCGCCCAACCAGCACGACATCCTCACCGGCTCGAACGCCGACGGCACGCTGCTTCGTAGCTTTACGTGTGCGGATTGGACATCGAGCGCGGCGAGCGACGTTGCCCAGGTCGGTCATTCCGACGGAATGGGGCCGGGACAGAGCACGGCCGGTTCGCTGGCATCGTGGAACTCCGCGCACGCCAATCAAAATTGTGCCGACACCGCGCCTCGGGGTGGCGGCGGTCGTTTCTACTGCTTCGCGAGATAGACCGGCGATTGCGTCCGCACCCAGACGGCCACGGACTGGCCGTCTGGAGAAGCGAGACCGGCCATCGCGGTCGCGCCGGGCTGTTCCCACAACAGGTGCGCGTCGCCCCGCAGCGAGATCGACAACAGCGACGTGCCGTCCCCGCTGGTGCGTGGCACGATCACGCCGCGGCTGTCGCTGGTGAAGCTCACCTGGCCGAGGCCATAGGCGTCGCTGACGCGGATGTGTTCCGCTGCGGGTCCGCCGAGCAACAGGATTCTGATCTGCGATCCCCTGGCGTCGGCCACGGCGATGCGGGTGCCGTCGGGGGACAGGTCCCACCGCAATTCGCGAAAGTCGTCGCCGTTCACACGCGCGAGCTCGCGGCCGCGGCCGCTGATCGGATTGAACGCAGAGAACATCACATGCTTGCCGTCGTCATGGCGCTCGGCGATCGCGCACAACATGGCGGGCGCAACCGCGCAGCGCGCGCCGCCGTCGAGGAAGTGACCGGACAGGACTTCCTGCGGTGCACCACCGCTGAGCGACATTCGCATGATGCGGTGCGACGAAGACAGCAGCGATGGCGCGACGGTGAACAAGATCGCGGCGCCGTCCGGCGTCACCCGCGCGTGGCCGGTCATTCCGGCGTCGGCGGTCAGCAGGCGGCCGGCCTTGCTCTCAATCGGCTGGATATACAACCCCGCACGGCCAATGCGATCTGAGACGTAGAGCAGCGAACCATCCGGCGCGAAGCCGGCCGGGACGTTGACGCCTTCTGTGGCGGTGATCCGTTGCTCCGCGAGATCGGGAGACGCGAGGGTCACGATATGGATGGTGTCTGCAATCGCCGGCTGCGGATAGATCGGGGTCGAGTGTTCCGCGAACAGCGTGACCGGTGATATGTAGCCGGCCTGATACGCGAAGGCACCGCCGATCGCGATCACGAGCAGCAGCGCGGAAATCACCGACCGGCGAAAGCTGAGTGCCATGGTTATGCGGGGGCGTGCCGCGCAATCAATTGTTCTATGTTCGCGGCCGGCTGCACGCCGGCGGCCCGAGTCGCCTCGCGGCCTTCGAGAAAGATCGCAATCGTGGGAATGGAGCGGATCTCGTAGCGTTGGCTCAACTCGGGATTGGCGTCCGTATCGACCTTGAGCACCAGGGCGCGGCCGGCGGTACGCTGCGCGACCTTGTCAATTTCAGGCGCCATCATGTGGCACGGTCCGCACCACACCGCCCAGAAGTCGACTACAACAGGCACCGAAGCGGTGCTGAGCACCGCATCAAACAGCTGAGCATTGGCGACTTCAATCGGCTTCGATGGGAAAGGCAGTGCGGCGTGGCATTTCCCACACTGCGTCGCGCGCTCCAGAGCGCCATACTTCAGCCGGTTCATCGTCCCGCAGGAGGTGCACGAGATGAGCACGCCGTTCTGATCGAGAGTCATAGCAACCTTCACCGGCGATCGGAGCAATACGGGTGCCAGCAGCGTAGTTGCGGCCCGGCTGTTGCTGCTAGGGAAGCACGGCCGGAAGTGCGATCCCACGCGCCAGATATTCCGGCGATCGGAATGGCGGTAGTGCGCCGAAATCGTACGTGCCCAGAATGACGACGGGCGTCCCCGGTGTGGCCAGCTGGCCTTTCTCATCGAGCGTCCAGGACTGGCCCCATTTGTAGATCCACATCGCATCTCTCGTCAGCAACCGCACGCACGCATGTGACGCCGGCACGCCGGGCAGATCGAATTCGTGAAACGCAAGTCCGCGCCGGTTGTGAAAGTTGAAGTACCAGTTCAATCGCCATTCGCCGCTCAGCGTGCTCGTGCGCGATCGGGCGCGCCAATTGAGGTGATAACGGCCGGCGGGTGTTGGCTTCGCCTGACGGCCGGTGCTGGTGGGACCCCAGTGCACGAGACGGCCGTACTCGTAGGCCGCAAAAGCCTGCGACGGTTGATCGACAATCAGCATCTTCGGCTCCGCCTTCGCCGCGTCGTATTCCGCCGGGAACGGGCTGTAGTCGAACTCATCCCGCCACTCGGTGGGAATCACCAGCGTCTCGAGACGCGATAAGTGCTTCACATCGGCGCGATTCAACTTTTCCAGGACGGCAAGTTCGCTGGGCTTGAATTTCGCCGCGAGCTCGCGCAACGGGCCGCCTTCGACGCGGAACTGCATCGGTTGCGGATCGGCCTGGTCGACGATCGACAGGCCAACGGCTTCCGCTTGTGCAGACAGGAGCAGGACAGACCCTAAGACCACAACGGCGGGGAGGAAACGCTGCGACATGTCGAGCGTCAGAGCAATAGCTGCGCCAATGGTAGAGCCGGCGAATCCTGCCCCAATCCGGAAGTTGCACGTTGCGGCACGAGGCCGCGGCGGCGCCCGGTTGGCGTTCTTACCTGGTGTCTCGCGTAACCCTTGCACACCGCTAACACCCACGCTCGTTCGGCAGGTGTGAATCACTCGTCTCGCTGGATTACGCTGAAGGGATGGCCGGCGCATCGCTCGACGACCGCATCGATCAGCTGTATCAATTGCCGCTCGACGAATTCACCGCGTCCCGCAACGCGCTGGCGAAGGAAGCAGGTCCGCGCGCCGCGGAGGTGAAGAAGCTCGAGAAGCCCAATCTCGCGGCGTGGACCGTCAATCAACTGTATTGGCGCGAGCGCAAGACCTACGACGAGGTGATCAAGGCGGCCGAACGGATGCGCACCGTCTACAAGCAGATGCTCGCGGGAAAGAGCGTCGATGTCCGCGGCGCTGAAGAGATCCACCAGGAGGCATTGAAGGCAGCAAAGCAGGCCGCGCGCCGCATCCTGGAGGAGGGCGGGCACCCCAATCCCGACACTGTAATGATGCCGGTTGCGGAGACACTCGACGCGTTGCCGGGCGAAGAGCCGCCCGGCCGCCTGACCAAGCCGCTGCGACGCATGGGGTTCAACGTCCTGGAGGGCGTTCCGATCTCGGCGAAGGCCGCACCGGTTCGCCCGAAGACGGAAAAGAGAGTGTCGCCGGCGAAAGAGCAGACGCCGAAAGACCGTCGCGCGAGTGAAACCGAAGAGCGTGAGCTGGCGATGGCGCGAGAGCGGCTGCGCTTCGCGGAGGCCGCCGAGCGCGAGGCGGAAGCATCGCTCGATCGCGCCACGCGCGCCGTTGAACGGGCGCAGCGGACGCGCGAACGTGTTGAGCGCGAGTTCCAGGAAGCGCTGGACGGCGAGAAGAGCGCGATGAAGGAGCGGACGGCCGCGGAAAAAACCTTGGAGAAAGCTGCGGCAGACCGCGAACGGCTACAGAAAAAGTTGAGCGGCTGAGATTGGTACGCGCAAACCTCATGCTACGTTCAAAGTATGAGCAGTGACCGACCGCCAGTCGTCGCCATCTTCAACACCAGCCCCGACACGGTAGAGATGCTACGCATCGTGCTCGAGCAGGCGGGGTTCGTGGTGATGGGACTCTACACTTACGAAGCACGCGACGGCAGAATCAACATCGAGAACGTCTTCAACCAGCACGAGCCCGACGTCGTGATCTACGACATCGCTCCGCCCTACGACAAGAACTGGCGCGAATTCCGCCACATGTGCAGCATGCCGGCTCTCGCGAAACGGAAGTTCGTGTTGACCACCACCAACATGCAGCGGGTGCGTGAGGCCGTCGATAATCCGCCCGAGATGTTCGAGATCGTCGGTAAGCCGTACGATCTCGGCGTGATCGTCGAACAGGTGAAGAAACTCAGCGGGCGGACTTAAGACCGGCAAGGACCGATTTCCGCATCTTCGCCACCATGGTGAAGTGCGGATCGACGACGTTACCGACTTCGTACTCGAGGGTTTGGCCCATCAGAATCGAGGCGCCGCGCTCCGACAGGCCGTAGTCCTGCATCAGCCAGCGATGCATCTCGCTGGTGGCATGCTGCAGCGCCTGCAACAACGGGCGTTCGCTGCCGACAACCATCAGATGCGTCGCGTTCTCCAGCCGGGGCCATTGGATCGAGGATTTCTTTACCAGCTGCACCGAGAACTCGACGTCCATCGACGTTTCGACCCCGGTACCGACCACTTCGCCTTCGCCCTGCAGCGCATGGCCGTCGCCGATGAACAGGAGTGCGCCGGGTTCGTAGACGGGGAGCATGATCTTGACGCCGGCATTCAACCCGGCGTAGTCCATGTTGCCGCCAAACGGACCTGGCGTGGCGGTCGAGATCGCTTCCTTCCGCGGCGGCGCGGTGCCGACGCAGCCGAGCATCGGCCGCAACGGCAACTCCAGACCGCCGATGTCGTTGCCGTCGAGCCGGGCAACGCCTTTCACCTTATCCAGAATCCAATTGGAGCGACGCGGCTCGCGGTCGACGCGCGCCAGTAACGCCGCAGGATCGACGGCGTA
>DASVFC010000259.1:0-2774 GCA_036380235.1 Vicinamibacterales bacterium | reverse complement strand
CTGATCACGACTTGGCGCCCTTGAGCGCGATGAAGCGGCCGACGATGTCGTTGGCCTGCGTCCACTGATTGACTTCGGCGTCCAGCAGCTTCTGCCCGGTGCGCGTGATGCGATAGAACTTGGCGCGGCGATTATTCTCAGAGACGCCCCACTGCGACGCGATCGCCCGTTCCTGCTCGAGCTTCAGCAGCACGGGGTACAGCGTGCCTTCATTGATCGAGAGCATGTCGTCGCTGGTCTGCTCGATGCGGCGGGCGATGCCGTAGCCGTGTTGCGGGCCCATCGCGCTCAGCGTCTTCAGCACCATCAATGCCAGCGTGCCCTGCCACACTTCCGTTCGTGGACTCATTTGGGATACCCAGAGAAGCATACTCCGCTCCTTTGGGTATGCCAAAGGACGGTTCGAAAGCAGTAGACGGCGGCGATGGGGCCAAGGTTGCATCGCCGGTATGGCGCGCGGCCGGCGCACACGCCCAGCTCGACCGTATGCGGCCGGGGCCGCGTGCGGCGGAGTGCACTACACTCTTGACCGCGTGCGTCGCGAGAGTGTTCGCCTGTTGTGTCTCGGCGTGGCCGTGTCGCTGGCCTACGTGCTCGCGGCCCGTGCAGGATTTCTCGTCGCCTTCAGTGCGGAACAGGTCACGACGGTGTGGGCCCCGACCGGCATCGCGCAGGCGGCGTTGCTGTTATGGGGACGGGTATTGTGGCCCGCGGTGTGGCTCGGTGCGTTCGCCGCGAACGGGCTCAGCGACGCCCCGGCGTGGACCGCCGTGATCATTGCCACCGGCAACACGCTCGAGGCGGTGGCGCTCGCCACCGTGTTGCCTCGCGCGGTGTTCAACCCCGGCCTGGGACGCCTATCTGATGCGGTGCGTCTGATCGTGATGGGCGGCGGCGTCACGCCAGTGATCTCCGCCACCGTCGGCGTGACCGCGTTGTGCGCGTCGGGCGAGCTGGCGTGGGCGAAGTTCGCGGCGCTGTGGTGGCAGTGGTGGCTCGGCGACGCGCTGGGGTCGATCGTCGTGGCGCCGGTGATCCTGACCGTGGCGCGCAGCACGCAGCAGCGCGGCCGCTGGCGCGTGTCGATCGTGATGATCATGGCGACGCTGGTGATCACCGCGCTCATCTTCAGCGAGGTGCTCGGCGCCAGTCTCGGACGCGGGCCGTTGCATTACGTGCTGTTTCCACTGGTGATCGCCGCGGCCGTCCGCTACGGGCAGCCGTGCACGTCGCTGGTCGTGTTCACCGCTTCCACCCTCACCATCCTCTACACGGTGCGCGGCGTCGGCCCGTTCGCCTCATCCGATCTCAGCGGCAGCCTGATCTTGTTGCAGACCTTCATGGGCGTGCTCGCCGGCACCGGGTTGCTGCTGGCCTCGGCGCTGGTGGAGCGCAAGACGATCCAGCGTCGCGTCACGGCAGTGCATGCCGTCAGCGAGGCGCTGGCCGGCGCGGCCGATCTCAATGGTGCGGCGCCGGTGATATTGCGCGGTATCTGCGAGTCGCTGCGGTGGCAATACGGTGCGATCTGGCTGGTCGACGAGAACAGCAACGCGCTGCTGCTGTTGGCGACGTGGCCGTCGAGCCGGCAGGCACCGATCGAGAGTTTTCAACGCGTCACGGAACAGTCGACATTCGCACGCGGCGTTGGCCTGCCGGGACGCGTGTGGGCAAATGGAGTCGCGGCGTGGATCGAAGATGCGGTTCGCGATCGGAACTTTCCGAGGGCGGCCGCCGCCGCGGCCGCCGGTTTACACGGCGCCTTCGCGTTCCCGATCAAGATCGACGGCGAGACCGTGGGCGTCATCGAGTTCTTCACCTCCAGTGTGCTGTCACGGGATGGGGAGCTGCTCGAGGCGATGGCCACCATCGGAGCTCACGTCGGCCAGTTCATCGAGCGCAAACGCATCGAGGTGTCGATTCGGCAGAGCGAGGCTCGCTTCCGTACGCTTGCGGCAAGTGCCAACGCCCTGACCCTTTACGAACAGGACCATGAGCTCCGGTATCGATGGATCTTTCCGAACCATCCCGAGTTCTTCGAGCACACCATCGGCCACACCGACGCCGAGTTGATGCCGACCAAGGAGGGCGAGCGGCTGATGGCGTTGAAGCGCCGCGTCATCGAGAGCGGCATCGGCGTACGCGAGGAAGTCGCGGTGACGCTGCCTGATGGTCCGCGATCCTACGACCTGATGATTGAGCCACGGCGCAACGCCGCCGGCGAGATCGTCGGCGTGGCCGGCGTCTCCGTCGATATCACCGAGCGCAAGCGACAGGAGCAGTTGCTGCGCGACAGCCAGCAACAGCTGCGCGACGCCGATCGGCGCAAGGACGAGTTTCTCGCCATGCTCGCCCACGAATTGCGAAATCCGCTGGCGCCCATCCGCACCGGCCTCGAGTTCCTGCGCGTGTCGGGCAATGATGCTGCCGCGGTCGAGCGGGTGCGGCCGATGATGGAGCGCCAGGTCAACCACATGGTGCGCCTCATCGACGACCTGCTCGACGTGTCGCGCATCACCTCGGGCAAGATTCACCTGCAGAAGGAACGGGCTTACCTCGCGGAGATGATCCACGCCGCCATCGATGCCAACCGCATTGCAATCGAGAGCGGCGGCGCTCACCTGGTGATCGATTTGCCGGCCGACCCGGTGCCGCTGCTCGTCGATCCGACGCGATTCGTCCAGGTGGTCTCGAACCTGCTGCACAACGCCGCCAAGTTCACGGGTCCGGGCGGCACGATCACGGTGGCGGGACGCATCATCGAAGGCGGCATG
>DASVFC010000258.1:0-5426 GCA_036380235.1 Vicinamibacterales bacterium | reverse complement strand
GTGCCTGCGCCGCCATTCAGGACCGAGTGTCGAGTCGTGCTGCACGGTTTGTGGCAATGACGCAGGCCCAGGGATGCGAAGCCATCGGCCGGGCGGGCCGTTCGGACCGCAATTCATTCCGTCTTGCCGCGCAGCAGGCCGACGGCTCCTTGCTCGGGCGGCAACGCATCGCCGCCGATGCGTCGATAGCACTCGACGTGGTCGCTTACTCGTCTACCGGTCTCTCGGTTGGGGGCCTGCTTTGCTATCCGAATGACGGCCAGCCACACACGACGGTGATCCACGTCCCGGGTGGCGCCGGCGGCGCGTTTAACGGTGTGGCCGGAGACATGGTGCAAACCTGCATCGACTGGGCGGCCTTGCATGGGCGCACCGCGTTCATCCCGTCGTTACGAGGCAATGACGGCGGTGAGGGCCGGCCTGAGTTGTGCCTCGGCGAGGGCAACGATGTAGTTGCGGCCGCAGCAATGTTGCGCGCGTTGGAGGTGACCGGTTCTAAGCGCCTTGGATTGGTTGGCGGCTCGATTGGCGGCTGCGTCGCACTTCGGGCGGCGCCGTTCATTCCGTCGCTGGCTGCGGTAGTGGCGTTCGTCCCGCCAACGTCGTGGAAGCATCTGATCAGCTATCACCGCACCGGCTGGGCGCCGCGCACCGAGCTCGATTGCAGCGGCACGCCTGTGCAATGGAATCTTGGCGGCCCGGCCTTTGCCGACGCGCTCGAATCGATCATCTGCGGTCACGAGGGGTGTTCGGACGCCGACTTCGACGCCCGTTCGCCGCTGCCGTTCCTCGTCGCGCAGACGGCGCCGACCCTCATCGTTTCGGCTGAATTCGACAACATCGTACCGCTCGATCAACAACTGTTGTGGTCGGTCTTGCGCCAGTCCACCGGGCATCCGGTATCAGTCTTCCTCGTCGATCCCTGCGATGCGCCCGGGACACCGCCGCCAGTGATGGACGTCCATATCATGGCGCGCCGTTCGTTCCACCTGCTGCCATCCGGGCCGATCAGCTCCGGTCTGCTGTTTCTGATGGCACAACTTGACGCCACGGGTGCGGTGCCGTGAACACAGCCAACGACGCCGCCGCCGCGTCGAGAGCATCACAGGACGCGCGGACGGCGGCGCTGGCGATCGGTCTCGGGCTTCTCGCCGGCGTGGCCGCCGTCTCCGCGGCTTCGAGCACCACTGCGGTACTCGCGCTGTCTGGCGCCGTGGCGGCCGCTGCCGGTATAGCGGCGCTGCTGGTCGTCATGCGCGGCCGCCTCGCCGACGCGCTGCTGCTGGCCGCGATTGCGGCCATGGCGATCCCGCTCGACAAGTACTTCGCGTTCCGCGATCACGTCGGCGGATGGCCGGGACTGCGGTTGTCCGCGTCCGACCTGGCGCTGCTCGCGCTGGTGCCGATTGCCATCGTCGGCGTGGCCACCCGGCGCGTCCACAATGCGTTGCCGCGCGCCGTCTATTTCGTTTACGCGTTGCTTCTCTGTCAGTACACGTTGTCCGTTGTCAACGCGACCGAACGCGACCTGGCGTTCTTCGAGATGATGTCGGCGGTCCACGCGCTGGCGATTGCAGCGTTGATTGGGATGGTCTTCCGCCGTGAGTTGATCAGGCCGTTTGTAGTGCTCGTCGCCGTGCACGTGGTGGTGCACACCGGCTTTGCTGCCGCACAGATGGCGACGGGCCGGCCGGTGGGCGCCGAATGGTTCACGAGTGCGTCGATCGTGCCCGAGGCGCTAGAGACGGGAGTGGTGCGTTTGCGGCCGGTCGGTTTGTTCGATCACCCGATTGTGTTCGCCAACGTGCTGTCGCTGTCGCTGCCCGTGCTGTGTGCCGGATTGCTGATGGCCGGTGGCCGATTGTGGAAGATGTTCGTCGCCGCCACCGCGGCTATCGCGCTCGTCGGCCTGGGGCTGACGCTCTCACGCGGGGCGTGGTTTGCAACGGCGGTTGCCCTCACAACGCTGGTCGTCCTGTTGCGCGTCGGGTCGCTAATTGGCCGGCGTCAGCTGTTTCGTCTTGTTGCGGTCGCGGGCATGTCGGCGCTGATCATTGGATTGCCACTCGGGCCGCGTATTTGGGAACGCCTGACGGCGAGCGACGCGGGCAATCTCAACGTCCGCTTCGAGCTCAATTGGATTGCGGTGTCGATGATCGAGACGCATCCGTTCGTTGGCGTCGGGCTGAGCAATTTCATTCCGGTGATGCACCGCTTCGACCCGACCAACGTGATGCGCCGCTTTCCGGCCACCGTTCACAATATCTATCTGCTGGAGGGCGCGGAGGCGGGCGTGCCCGGGATGCTGCTGTTTATCGCGCTGCTATTGGCAGTTTTTCTATGCGGCTGGCGCGCCTGGCGCCGAACAGCCGATCGCGGCGCTCGCCTGCTCGGCGCGGCGATTCTGGCGGGCCTCGCCGGTTTTGCGTTTTCACAATTGGCGGATTTCAGCCACCGCCTGGAACCGATGCGCTCGATGGTTTGGATGAACGTCGGCATCTTGTTCGCGGTGCTGCGGGCGCCTCGTGCGCTGGAGCATCCGCATGGCTGAACGGTTCTGCACCGATCATGCGCTGGCCGGAAGGGCGGGCGATCGCCTGCGTCGGTGCGAGACCTGCGGCGTCGTCGCGTCGTCGCCGACCCCGCAGTTCGACTACGAAGCGGCGTACTTTACGAATGGCGCCGACGGCGGGTACGACTTCAACGCGCAGTTCGCCCTGGATTTCGATGCGGCGCGCTTCATCCCGGAACTGGACAGGCTGGCTCAGCATGGCGGGCCCGGAACGCTGCTCGACGTCGGCTGTGCCACGGGTACGTACCTGGTGCGGGCACAGGAGCGCGGCTGGCGCGTCGCCGGCGTCGAATCGGCGGCGTTTGCGCGCCAGGAGGCGGCGCGCCGGACAAACTCCACGGTGGTGGCGTTCTGTGAAGAGTTGCCGCCAGGCCAAACCTTCGACGTCGTCACACTGCATCACGTGCTCGAGCACGTCCACAACCCGGTGGCGTTTCTTCGCGACAGCATCATGCCGCGCGTGCGCGGTCGGCTGCTAATTGAGGTGCCGAACTTCAACTCGCTGGCCGCACGCATCTACGGACCTCGCTGGCGGGACCTGAGGCCGGAACAACACGTTTACCACTACACGCCGGACAGCCTTGCCGCCGTGATTGAAGCGGCAGGGATGCGGGTCAACGAGATCTACAGCCTGTGGCAGCCGCTCTGGAGTCTGCGTGCGACTGCAGAACTCGCCGAATTGATGCGAGGGCTGATCAGCGGCGTCGACCAGCGGTGGAGCGACGCACCCTCTCGTGACGCCGGGGACTCAGCACGGCGGCAAGCAGACTACCGGCGGCCCGGCCCGGCGCGTCGAGCCCTCGGCGAAGCGAGCCGGCTCGCGACGAGGCCGATTGTCAGCGCGCTCGAGTCTCGAGGACTGGGCGAGCGGCTGGTTGCGATTGCAGTGCCTGGGGGGCCACGGTGACGCGATCGCTCGGGCTCAACGTGCTCGCCATGATGCTGGCGAAGACGTTGCCGGCTGCGGTGGCGTTCGCCATCAACATCGCCGTCGCGCGGGTCGCCGGCGTCGACACGCTCGGCGCGTATGCGAACCTGCTGGCGCTGCAGATGATCTTCCAGGCCCTTACCGGTGCCGGGATGCATCTGCTGGTCGCGCGCGAAGTCGCGGCCGCTCCGACGAACGCGTCATCGCCAGTTCAGCAGGCAACGGTCACCGGCTTGTTCAGCGGCTTAGTCGGATCAGCCGTGTCGGCGCTCTATTCGGTCTTCGTGCTGCCGGCCGATCAAGTGGTGCCGGCCCTGATACTGACGTCTACCGTGCTGCCCGCAGCGTTCATTGCCGTGCAGGAAGGTGTGTTCGTTGGTACTCGCAAGCATCATTTGATCGCAGTGGTCGCGATCCTTGAAAACTCGGTGAAACTCGCCGCTGCCGCTGCCGCGCTCGCCGGAGGATACGGCCTCATCGGCATCTCCGTTGCGATTGCCGCATCGCGCCTCATTGCGTTTGTTGTCGGCGCGCACCTGGTCCGACGCCTCGGAGTGATCGCCGTCGCGGGGGTCAGAGGCGCTGCCGTTATGCGTTTTGCGCGAGAGCTGGCACCGTTTGCGGCGCTCTTTGTCGTCTCGATGGTTTATTTCCGCATCGGCGTGCCTATTGTCCAGTTGATCGCCGGCACCACCGACACCGGCGTGCTTGCTGCGGCGGTCACCCTGTACGGTGCGTTGTTGCTGTTGCCGGAGAGTGTGCTGTCGGCCTCGTATCCACGCCTCTGTGCCGCCTTCAACGCTTCACGTGATGGCTTCCTAACGGCGACGTGGCTGGTCGCAAACGGATTGACGGTCACGCTGGTCGCGGTCGCGATGGTGCTTATCGCGGCCTCCGATCTGATCGTGACGACGATTTATGGTCCCGCGTTTGGTCCGGCGGGTGCGGTACTGAGGCTCTTCGCGGTTGCGTTGCCGATTCACGCCTTGAACGGCGCTCTCGGCCAGGCGCTGCAGAGCAGCGGCCATCAGCGAGTCATGGTCCGGGTGGTGGTCACCGCGCTCGTGGTGCACGTCGCTCTCACGATCGTCCTGGTGCGGACCTTCGGGGTGCAAGGCGCGGCCGTGGCGATGATTCTGTCGTCTACGGTCGTCACCGTTGGCGCCCTCTGGACGCTGCACACGCGCCTAGGCGCCGTGCGCTTGTCGATGCGCGCGGCGTGCACGTTCCTGGCGATTGCGGCACCTCTCGTCTACCTCGCCGTTGTGTCGAACGAACATCGCGTGATGCTCACGGCAGGCGCATTGTTGTGGGTGGCCGTGGTCGTGTCGTGGCACGGGCGCATCATCCGGGCCGACGTCGAGCGTGTGCGAGGGGTTTTTGCGGCGGCGTCACCTGGGGCGATCGCATGAACATCTCCATCGTCCATCCCTACCGGATCCATGCCACCGCGGTTGGCGGGTCGACGCGCGTCTTCGAGCTGGCGCAGTTTCTCGCCCGCCGTCGTCACCGCGTTGCCGTGTTTAGCCATGCGGATCGCACGATCAACGGCGCGTGTCCGGTGTTGGCCGACCTTGGCGTTGAGCAGCATGTGTTCGACCTGCCGGTGCCGTCGAGACTGACACAGGCGCGGTGGCTGTTCGACGAATCGAAACCGTATTACGCGCACTGGAACGTGAATCCGGCGATGGCGTCAGCCCTCGCTGCGGCCGCGCCGACGACCGATGTGGTCCATCTCGAACTGGGGTACATGGCACCGGCGATCGCGGCGCTGCCGGCGTGCGTCGTGCGTGGTCTGGCGGAGCAGGAAGTGATGCCGCTGATGCTGGAGCGGCTCGAGCGAGTCGACTGGCGCGAGCGGTCGAACTACGAGCGCGTCGCGCCGCTGATGCGGCGCCGGGCGATCGCGTTCGATCGCCGCACGCT
>DASVFC010000257.1:0-3887 GCA_036380235.1 Vicinamibacterales bacterium | reverse complement strand
AGCGACGTCGATCCTTCATTGCGACTCGTCAACTTGAAGCGCGTCAACGAAGCTAACAATGATGTTCTGTGGACGATGACGTTGTGGATGCGCATCACAGCGGTGATGGCGGCGGTCGCACTGGTCGTGTCGCTGGCAGGGATCTTCTCAGTGTTGTCCTTCACCGTCGCGCGGCGCACCCGCGAGATCGGCGTGCGGGTAGCCCTCGGCGCCAGCCGTCAACGCGTGGTGCTTGCCACGTTCCGGCGTCCCCTATTTCAAGTGGCGGTTGGCGTCTTGCTCGGCACCCTGATCATTTTTGCGGGTGCCGTGCTGATCCGAAACACCGAACTGCCAGGCTTTGAACGGCAGCTCACCTTCCTGGATATGGGCATGATCGTTGGCTACGGTTTTGTGATGCTGGCTGTCTGCATGCTGAGTTGCGTGGTGCCAACCCGACGCGCGCTCAGCATCGAGCCGACCACCGCCCTGCGAACCGAATAACAGAGAGGCGTAGCCTCCCGCGCAGCCGGGTGCTAGAATCCATCTGCTGGGCGGGAGTAGTTCAGCGGTAGAACGCGAGCTTCCCAAGCTCGATGTCGCGGGTTCGATCCCCGTCTCCCGCTCCAACTTTCGCTCACGCATGCCAACGTTCGGGTGAGCTGCGGTTGGCCAGCCACGCGACGGTTGTCCTCCGAAGCGCGGCGCGCGAGGGAGGATCGACCAAGCGAATCTCCCTACTGCAAGGTAATCCCAGCGGTGAACGTGACCATCTGCGTGCGGCGCGCTGAAGGAATATCGCCGCTCGCGGCGCGCGTGCTCAGCTTGATGAATCGCACATCGAAGCCGGCGCCAAGCCGCCGTTTCATGAACCAGCGCGCGCCGCCGCCGAAGTTCAGCGCCTGGTTCCACGTCTCGGGAAACGTTACCTGCGGCGTGGTCGGTGAGGCGTCGGCGCTGGCGTTGATCCGCGACGTACCAACACCCGCGCTGAGATAACTCCATCCCAGCTTGTGGCCAAAGTTGATCGAGACCTGCGGAATCACATGCAACGCTTTCGTTCTGAACACCGGCGTTACGATAGTCGTAGCGGTGCTGCCCGACCCTACACCGATGGTCAGGGCTTCGCCTCGGCCGCTGCCGCTCGCAATGGCCGCGCCGAATCCGAACGTCATGATGCCCAGCTTGAATGGATAGGCCGTGGCGCCGGCCGACACCCCGAACGCCCGGCCCGGCAGCGGCGTGTCACCGATCACCGCGACCGGAATCCACCCTTCGGCGGTCGGTAGACCGACGCTCGCCGCATGAAGATCGATCGCGAACCACGGCAGCGGTTCTCGCCCTTGCGCGACCGCCGGAGACGACGCGAGCAACACGCACATCAGACTCACTACTGTCCGAATCAATAGCCGCTCGACTTTCCTGCCGCCGCCGTCTCGCCGCGCGACTCCTTGACGATGCGGACGCCGGCGCTGGCGCCGATGCGGGTCGCGCCGGCGGCGACCATCGCCTTCATCTGCTCGAGATCACGCACACCGCCTGAGGCCTTTACGCCCATGTCGTCGCCAACCACGCGTCGCATCAGCGCCACGTCAGCCGCGGTGGCACCGCCCGACGCAAAACCGGTTGAGGTCTTGACAAAATCCGCACCGGCCGCCTTGGCCAGCGTGCATGCCGTGATCTTTTCTTCATCGGTCAGCAACGCGGTCTCGATGATCACCTTACTGCCCGCGCCGGTGGCGTGGCATGCCGACACGACGCCGCGAATGTCGTCGGTCACCAACCGTACGTCTCCCGACTTGAGCGCACCAACGTTGATGACCATGTCGATCTCGGAGGCGCCGTCGAAAATCGCGCGCCGCGCCTCAAACTGTTTGACATCGGGCGTAGTGGCGCCAAGCGGAAACCCGACCACGGAGCACACACCAACGCTCGATCCGCGCAGGTACCGGGCCGCCAGCGCCACCCAGGTGGGGTTGACGCACACGGTGGCGAACTTCCACTCCGCTGCCTCGCGGCACAGCTGCTCGATCTCTTTCTCGGTCGCATCCGGCTTGAGCAGGGTGTGGTCGATGTAGCCAGAGACGCCGCTCGTACCGCCGTCGGACGCATGCAGCCCGAGCCGAGTGGCGCCGGCGTCGATGACACCCTGGACCCGATCCGGGCAGCATTCCGACGTGAAGCCGTGGCAGCTGCAGCGCGAGGGTGCAACCGCGCCGGCGCGGGCGAGCTCCTCGAGAATCAATTCGATGACGCGACGGTAGTCGGTCACGGCATCTTCTCCAGCGCGCGGATCTTGGCGAGGCGACGGATGTAGCGCGCCTCGCCCATCGGCGTGCCAAGCCAGGTATCGACAATTGCCTTGGCGTCGTCTACCGACACCAGCGACGCGCCGAGCGCCAGCACGTTGGCGCCGTTATGTTCACGCGAATAGCGCGCAAGCGTCTTATCCGTGCACATCGCCGCCCGGGCGCCGGCAATCTTGTTGGCGGCGATTGCCGATCCAATGCCGGCGCCGTCGATGACGATCCCGGCATCCACTTCCTTGCGCGACACCAGCCGCGCCACCTGGGCAGCGATGTCGGGATAGTCGACCGGATCTGAGCCTTCGGTGCCGACGTCGAGCACGCTCAACCCGCGCTGACGCAGGTATTCACGCAGCTTGGCTTTCAGCGCCACGCCGGAATGATCGCTGCCGATGGCCAGGGTCTTGATGTCGGCAACTGGTGCGAGGCCGTCAAGGCTTGCCTCCGCCACAGCGCTCAGAACGACAATGCGGCGCTCCCTCAACGTGTCGGCCGCCAGGGGCGTGATGTGGCCACCGGCCTTGAGCGACACGGTGGCCCCAATCTCAAGGATGCGCGCGTCGGATTCGGTGATGATGTCAAACGTCTTCATTTCGACTCGGTTCTGCCCCGACAAGTATCACTTCCCGACAAGTATTACTTCCCGACAGGTGTCACGTCCCGACAAGGATCACTTCCCGACAAGCAACACCTCCCGACAAGCAACACCTCCCGACAAGTATCACTTCCCGACAAGCGTCACTGTTCGCGGCAAGACTCAGCTTCATGTTAGTCTCTCTCGGTTATGGCGACGAGCACGCAACCAACCGTCTTAATCGGCGAGGACGAGCTCGCCGCCCGCATCACCGCGCTGGCCCAGGAGATTCGGCAGGACCTGCCATCCGGGCAGATTCACATGATCTGCGTACTCAAGGGCGCGTTCCTGTTCCTGGGCGATCTGATCCGGTGCATGGACGGTCACGTCACCATCGACTTCATGGCCTGCTCCAGTTACGGCAGCGGCACTTCGTCTTCGGGCGAAGTGCGGCTGTCGAAGGATCTCGATAGCCGCATCGAGGGCCGCGACGTCATCGTCGTCGAAGACATCGTCGATACCGGGCTGACGCTGCATTACCTGCAGGAGATCCTGCTCGCTCGCGGCCCGCGATCGCTGCGCACCGCGTGCCTGTTGAGCAAACCCAGCCGACGCAAGATCGACGTGAAGGTGGACTACATCGGGTTCACCATCGAGGACCGGTTCGTGGTCGGCTACGGGCTGGACTACGCAGAACAATATCGGAACCTTCCGTATATCGGCCTCCTCGAATAACTACTCCTGCACGGCCTTCCGCACCTGGTCGGCCGCGGCGCGCGCGTCGGCGAGCACCCTGGTCTCGTCGAGCGTCAACACTTTGCGATCACGCATCAGGATTCGCCCGTTGACGATCGTCGTCTCGACATCATCGCCGCGTGAGGCGTAGACGATCTGGGAGACCGGATCGAACAACGGCGTTTGCCGCGCCTTTGACATGCTGACGATGACCAGGTCGGCGCGCTTACCGGCCTCGAGCGACCCGATTCGTGCCTGCTGACCGAGGACTCTCGCGCCGCCGATTGTCGCCA
>DASVFC010000256.1:0-4073 GCA_036380235.1 Vicinamibacterales bacterium | reverse complement strand
CTTCTCGCCGGTTAACGGGTCGGCGCGGTTGCCCATGCTCGACGATAGCCATCCGTGCGTCGGCCAGATCGACGGCGTTGCCGCTGCCAGCTGATTGCGCTTGTCGACGCTGGAACGAACCGTCTGGAGCCGGCTTTCGAGGCCCTGCAACAGGTCCTTGAGCAGCGCGAACGTGTTTTCTGGAGAGCTGAGGCCCGGCGCCATCGACGTCAGGGCGGCGGCCGCGGTCGGTCCGCCCATGGCGCGGCTCTTCACCACGGCGGGCAGCTTGTCCATCGAGTTCTGCAAATCCGGATCGAGGGCTGCTTTCGCGCCGAGATCCGACATCGCGGCTTGCAACGCCATGATCTGGCCGGCCAGTTGCTCGGTGGCGGCGCGATAGTTCGCGTTCTCGAATTCCAGGGTGGCTTTCGTCTCGAACATCGAGGCGACCTCGTATCGGGCCTTGAGGGCCGCACCAGTGCCGATCAGGATCGGCAAGGTCACCACGCTCATTACAATCATCAGGGCCGGCTTCAGCGAAATTGTGAAGCGGCGCACCACTCCCGTTGTGCGATCGGCGAGGACAATCGTGTAGCGTTTCGAAAGCATCAAGTACCTGGACTGTTAGTGTTTGTTCTCTGACCCCGCGAGGGGAGCGCGAGGCAAGAAGGCTAACACGTTCGGGTTAGTCCCTGGAACTGAAAAGTCTAGAAATGCATGCATTTTCGCTGTGTGATCGCCGCAAGTCGGCGCCAGAATGCGCACAATTGCGAGTGAAGTGATGAAGGCAAATGACCGAAAGGGCGCGGCGCCGTTGCACATCGGAATCCTCGCGCACAGCGCGGATGGCGCGGCGTTGTGCTTCGTCGAAGCCGTGCGCGAAGCGTCGCGCCACCTCGGCCCACACCAGCATCCCGAGATCACCCTGTCGATATTGCCTATGGGGCCCGCGCTCGACGACTACGAAAAGGGTGATCTTCAGGCGGTGCGGTCGCACCTCGCCCGGACCGCGCGGCGACTCGCGGACGCCGCCTGTGATTTCTTTGTGTGTCCGGACAACACCGCGCACATCGCGCTCGAACTCGGCGGCGAACCGCTGCCGCTGCCCGGGATCCACATCGCCGCCATCGTCGCCGAACGTGCGCGCAAGGATGGCCGCCGGTGCGTCGGCTTGCTGGGCACCAGGTGGACGATGGAGGGGCCGGTGTATCCGGCGGCGTTTGCCCGATGCAGCATCGACATGCACACGCCTTCGTCAACGGATCGTGCGCTGCTGGATCGGATCATCTTCGACGAACTGTGCCAGGGCCGGCTGACCGACGCCTCACGTTCGGAGTACGTGCGCGTCATCGAGGCCTTGCGTGACGCGGGCTGCGACGCCGTGGCCCTGTGCTGCACCGAAATCCCACTGCTGATCACGCCGGACATCTCACCATTACCCACCCTCGATTCGACGCGGCTCCTTGCGCACGCGGCCGTCGAGGCCGCAGTGCGCGGCACCGTGCCGCAATGGCGCGGCGGGCGGATCCCGTGACGTGAGTTCCGTTCATCATTCGATGAATTAATGCCACTGTGTGCGGCCGCGGGGTGGCCGCTACAGTCAAGCCATGCACAACTTCGCGACAGAGCTGAAGCAGGCATGGCGGTCTCTGGTTCACCGTAAGGTCTACTTCATCGCGTGTTCGGGAACGCTCGCCCTGGTGCTGAGCGCCAACGCCGCGATGTTTGCCGTCGTCAACGCCACGATGCTGCGGCCGTTGCCCTTCAGCGCGACGGGCGAGGTCGTTCATCTCTATGCGCAGCCGCCGGGTACGTCGGCGGTCCTCGATCGCAATCCCCTGCAGCAGATGGAAGTGCCGCGACTGCGCGAGCGAGCGCGCACCCTGGCGCGATTGGAAGGGTTCTACCTGTTCGAACGCGTCGTGACGCGCGGCGCCGAACCGCAGGTGGCGAAAGGCGCAACGGTGACGCCGGGGTTGTTGGAGCTGATGGCGGCTCCGCTTCGACAAGGGCGGCACTTCACCGCCGCGGAAGCCGAGCCCGGCCACCCCGTGGCGATCATCACGCACCGCTACTGGCAAGACACACTTGGCGCGGCGGATGTGCTCGGCACGGCGCTGATCCTCGACGATCAGCCGCACACAATCATCGGCGTGCTGGCGCCCGGGTTCGGAGCGCCATTTCTTGACGCCGATGTGTTCGCACCGCTTGTCGCGAGTCCGGAGCCGGTTCGCGCGCCGCCGCGGACGGTGGTGGCGATCGCGGAACTGGCGCCGGGCGTGTCGCTCGCGCAGGCGCAAGGCGAACTGCGGACAATCTCGGATCAACTGGCGCGGGAGCTGCCGCGCACGCATTCTCAGTGGCTCATCGGCGCCGAGCCGTTTCGCGAGTGGCAATACGGGTCGATGCGCGCGCCACTGTTCCTGTTGATGGCGGCAACGGCGCTGGTGTTGCTGATCGCGTGCGTCAATATCGCCAACCTCACCTCCGCGCATGCGATTGCAAGATCTGGAGAGTTCTCCTTGCGGCTGGCGCTTGGAGCGTCGAGAAACGATGTCCTTCGGTTCCACATGGCCGAACTGCTGATTGTTGCCGTGGCTGGGTTGATCCCCGGTTTGCTGCTGGCGCATGGCGCCGTGCCGGCGTTGCTCGCGGTCAACCCCGGCATCGCGCGGACCCTCGGAGAAGTGTCCATCGACTGGCGCGTTCAGTTGTTCAGCGGTGTGATCGCAGTCGTGTCGGCGGTTGCCGCGTCCATGGTGCCGGCGATGCGAGCAATGCGCGGCGACGCGGCGTCGGTGGTGACGCCCTCGACGCGGACCACGGCGTCGGCACGGATGATTCGCTTTCAGCGCGCCCTCGTGTCAGTCGAGGTCGCCCTGTGCGTCGCGCTATTGATGGCAGGTGGCGTCGTGATTAAGGGGCTCCGCGACTTGTCGCAGCGCGGTCCCGGCTATCAATCGGCCGGGGTGTTGACCGCGCAGATTCGCCTGCCCGAAGCCACTTACCGATCGGCGCCCGCGCGCGCCGAGGTCATCGAGCGAATGTTGAACGAGCTCCGGCCGCTGCCCGGCGTGACGTCGGTGGCGATCACCCAGAACGCGTTCCTGCCGCGGTTCTCGTACCAGACGCTGATTCGGGTGAAGGATCGGCCCACACCAGGCGATCAGCCTCTCACCGTCCAATACCGTCGCGTCAGCGCCGACTACTTCAAGACGATGCAGATCAGGACCGTTGCCGGGCGCACGTTCAGCGATGCCGATACGCCTGATCGGCCGCAGGTGGCGGTGATCAGCAAGCGGTTCGCCGAGACCTTGCTGCCGGGGCTCGATCCGATCGGCCGGCAACTGCTACGTAACAATCCGCCGCCCGTGACGATCGTCGGCGTGGTCGACGATGTGGCGGACGTGACGGCCGTGGAGCAAGGTGAGGCGACGCTTTACGTGCCGTGGTCGCAGAACAACAACTTCGGCGTGCCGGTGGCGTTCGTGCTGCGCACCGCCGTGGAGCCCTCGTCTCTGATCCCACAGGTGCGAGAGGCGTTGAAGCGCGTGGACGCGTCGTTGCCGCTCAGAAAGGCACAGCCGCTCGATGCGTTCATCGCCGACTCAACAGCGCCTGAACGTTTTCGGATGATGGTCCTGAGCTTGCTCGCAATGCTGGGACTGGTGTTGGCGGCCGTCGGCATCGCGGGAGTCACGTATCGAAGCGTGATCGATCGGACCACTGACTTTGCCGTGCGGCTCGCGCTGGGATCGGCACCGGCGGCGGTGATGCGCCTCGTGATGGTCGAGTCCCTGCGCGACCTGGCGAAGGGCGTTGTTACAGGCGTCATCGCAGGTGCGGCCGCGTGCGTGCTGCTCGCGCGATCGCTGGATAACATTGCGCAGCCCGACGTCGTCACCACGAGTATCGCTGTGTCGATCATCGCAAGCGCGGGACTGATGGCGGCGATGGTACCGGCCTTCAGGATCATGCGCGTCGAGCCGGCGGGGGTGCTGCGGCGGTGAGGGAACTGCAGAACGAGGCCCAATGACGCCCATCGACAGACACAAAGAGGCGCCGGTGATTGGCTTGCTGGGCGGCCTCGG
>DASVFC010000255.1:0-7486 GCA_036380235.1 Vicinamibacterales bacterium | reverse complement strand
GATGCCGTGGCGCTGGCGCAGCAGCTTCGTGATCTCGCGCGACAGACGAGAAACATCGCCCGAAGATTCCGCCGTCACGGTGATGTCATTCAGCTTCGACAGGTTGAGCAGCCGCTGCGTCGTCGTGTACGGCATGTAGACCGCGTCGAACTGATCGTCGCCGGGTGAGGGCTGCACGACCCAGGTCGCGCTGGTCACGACGCCGATCACTTCGAACGGCTGGTTCCATACCGTCACGGTCTGGCCCACCGGATTCAGGCCGGCCCCGAACAACCGCTCGACGACGATCTGGCCGAGCACGATCACCTGCTCAGCTCGGTTCTGCTCGCGGTCGGTGAAGAACCGGCCGCCGCTGAAGGTCCACGCACGCTTGATCGACGGCATCATCACGTCGGTGCCATGCATGCGCGTGAACCAGCGTTTCTGGCCGGCATGGACGCGAACGTTCTCGTGAATGCCGCCGGCCACGTATTGGACGCCTGGCAGTTGCCGAATCGCTTCGGCATCCGCAAACGTCATCGTCGCGGCGGAGCCGAGGCCGGCTTCGAGATCGCCCAGGCGCTGGCGCGCGGTCGGGTGATCGTGCTTTTCCATCGGATCGTCTTCCGGATGGAACGCGATTTTCACGACGTCGCTGCGGAGACGCTGCAGCGGATGTTTGAGCGCTTCACGCGCGTCGCCCTGGTGTGCGACGGCTTCGTCGCTGTCGGTGACCTTGGGCCGCCAGTTGCCGGCCCGAATAGTGAGCTGGTTGAGCCCCGCCGCGCGCACCTGCTGCTCGATCGATCGTTGCGCGCCGGCGCCGACCGCCATCATCGCCAACACGGTCGCAACGCCCACCGTGATGCCGAGCATGGTCAGACCGGTTTGCAGGCGATTACGCCCGAGCGCCTTGAGCGCGACGTCAATCATGGGGTGGCGAAGCAGTTGCTTCATGCGTTACCCAATACGTGCGAAGCGGTCGGCCCGCACGTCCGACACTATTCGCCCGTCGCGGAAGTCCACCGTGCGAGTGCCGTACGCCGCGATGTCGCGTTCGTGCGTGATCAACACGATGGTGATGCCGCGCTTTTCGCGCAAGCTCGCGAAGATCTCCATCACCTCGTGGCTGGTCGATGAGTCCAGGTTGCCGGTCGGCTCATCGGCCAGCAGCAGCGAGGGTTGCGTCACCAACGCTCGCGCGATGGCCACGCGCTGCTGCTGCCCACCAGACAATTGGTTGGGATGATGATCGGCACGATCGGTCAGCCCGACCGCATCAAGCGCCGCCATCGCGCGATCGCGCCGCTCCGAGGCCTTGACCACGCCCTGGCGCGTGTAGAGCAGCGGCAGCTCCACGTTCTCGACCGCCGAGGTCCTCGCCAGCAGGTTGAAGCCCTGGAAGACGAACCCGATGGTCTCGTTGCGGACGCGCGCCAGCTCGTCGGTCGGCAACGTCGATACATCGCGCCCATTGAGCACGTATCGCCCGCTGCTCGGCCGATCCAGGCAACCAACAATGTGCATGAATGTCGACTTGCCGGAACCCGACGGTCCAACGATGGTGACGAACTCGGCGGCCGCGATCGACATGGTGATGCCCCGAAGGGCATGCACCGTGTGATCGCCAACGTGATATTCCTTGGCCAGTTCGTGAACGTCGATCATCAGTTCGTCTTGGTGACGTCAGGTTTGGCGGGTGCCGGTGGAATCTTTCCAGCCCACGCGTAGACCAGCGTAGCGACCGCCTTTTCAGCGCCGGCCATGCCGTAGACCTTGCCGGCGCCCTCAATCACATAGTACTCGTTCGCCGCGTGCGCGCGACCGCCGTAGCCGGCGCCGCCGCCCACGATCGGCACGCCCTTGAAGTTGGAAATCTTCTCGCCGACTTCGCCGTTGCCGAACATGTAGGCCGGCCAGTAGCCGCCCGCGCCGGCGCCACCACCGCCGATCGACCATTCCTTGCGCGGCTCCCCGTGCGGGATGTTCATGATTTGGTAAGCGCGCTGCATGGCGCGGCCGAGGTCGGAGTCCGCGCTCATCTTCGCCCACGGCACATCGCCGATCAGCTTGACCTCGACGTCCTTGTAGCCGTTCTTGTCGAGTTGCGCGCGCAGTTTCTGGACGATGCCAGGCCCGGTCATGTTCGGCACGTAACGGAAGTTGTGCTTCGACGTGACCTTGTTGGGCAGGATCGCGCCGGCGCCGCCCGCATACATGTTGCCGCCCCAGATGCCGTCGAGGTTGAACGAGGTGCCATAACGCTGCATCTTCAACATCGTGTACGGGTCTTCCGAGATGAAGCGGCCGACGCCGACGTTCTCGGCTGCGACCTTCAGATCAGTGCGTTCCGCGGCGGTCTTCAACTCTTCTTCGTGGAACTTCTCGATCGGCAACATGCCGTCATAAAAGCCGTCGATCAACGGCGTGTTGCCATCGTCAGAGACCAGCGACGCCAGCATCTTGATGTGGCGCCACGCCGGGCTGTCGACGCTGCGCTTGTTGGAACCATGGATGTCTGACTGGATCGGCCCGCGTCCCCATGACTTGCCGCTCGTCGTCAGCTCAACGTAGACGCAGCCTTCCGAGCCCGCGCCATAGCTGCCGCCGCCGCTTGGCGACTGACCGCCGAACAGCAACATCGCATCGGCGCCGGCGAGCAGATCGGAATGGTCCTTGACGAACTTGCGAAGGCCGATGTCCATGCGCTCCTCATCACCTTCGGCGACGAAGATCACGTTGACCGGGAGCTTGCCGTGCACAGCCTTGATGGCACGCAGCGCGTTGAGCTGCGACATCTGCGGCCCCTTCGAGTTCGTCGCGCCCCGCCCGATCAGCACTTTCTTGTACGGCGCCTGTTCGACAAGCCGCGCTTCGAACGGCGGCGACGTCCACGCGTCCGGCTGGGTCACGGGCATCGTGTCGTACATCCAGTAGATCAACAGCGTCTTCTCGGCGCCTTCATCGCACTTGGCATAGACCACCGGGTTACCCGGCGTGCCGTATTCCGTGACGCCGACGTCGAACACGCGCGTCTGCTGGCAACCAAGCTCGTCGAAGAAGCCCTTGACCATCTCGGCCGACTCGGGGATGCCTTCACCAGAGTTCGAGATGCTGGGTTGTCGAATCCATTTCTGCAGAAGCTCGACGTGCGCATCGATGTTCTCGTCGATGTGCGCGTAGACCTTCTGCAGTTCGGGCGGCACCTGGCTCATGTCGGGCTGAATCTCGGTATCGCCTGCCGGTCGAATGCCAAGCTTCGGCGACGCCGGGGCGCTGGCCGCCGGCGGCGCGGTGGGCTGCTGATTGCAGGCCACGACGGTGAAAAGAGCGATTGCGGTGATGGCTACCCGGCGCATGAATCCTCCCCGACCCGCCGCAGGCGGGTTCAGACAACACTGTGATGGAATACGCATTCAGCCCCACTGGTACGCGGATGTCAATTCGTTTTGCGCTCGGATTGTGTGCATTTGTCTCGGCGCTGGCCTGCGGCACCGGCCCACCCGGCCTGGACCGTATTGCCGAAGGCTACGTGCGCGCGGCGCTGAAGCTGTCGCAACACGATCCGTCGCTGGTCGAGCAGTGGCGCGGGCCCGAGGCATGGACGCCTGGACCCCGGCGGCCCGTCGCCGAGGTGCACCAGGAGATCGAAGCCCTCTATCAGGACATTCAATCCGCGGCTGCCGATGTGTCGTCGGCGACCGAACAGGCGCGGGTCACGTATCTGGTCGGACAGATTCGCGCCCTGAAGTATGCGGCAGAACGTCAACTCGGACGCGCCGCGTCGATCGACGATCAGGCGCGCGATGAGTTTGGGGTCACGTTCCCGCCGCTCGATCAGCCGGCGATTGCGCGCGCCCATCGGCAATTGTCGGAGACGTTGCCCGGCAATCAACCGCTCGCGACGCGAGTGATGGAACTGCGCCGTGCGACGACGATTCCGCGTGAGCGTCGCCTGCTGGTGCTGACGAAGGCTGTAGACGCATGTCGCGCGGCGACGCTGCCGATCGCGCCCGTCCCAGCCAATGAGCAGATCGATCTGGTGTTCAAGACGGACATGGCGTGGGACGCGTTCGCGCGTTACCAGGGACAACATCGTACCGACATCGAGATCGACGATAACGGATACCTCGATGTATCGCGGGCCGTGCGACTGGCGTGCCACGAAGGCTATCCAGGGCATCACGTGCAGCACTTGCTGATCGAGCGCGTTCATGGCGAGCACCACTGGCCGGAACTGTTGTTGACGCCGGGGTTTGGCCCGCACCTCCTCCTGACCGAAGGCGCCGCTGAAGTCGGCGCCGATCTGATCCTCGCCGCCGGCCAACGCGTGGAGTTGTATCGAACCGTGCTGTTGCCGATGGCGGGTCTGGATAGCGAGAAGGCCGCGCAACTGGTGCGCGTTGAGGATCTGCTCCACGAGCTCGTGCCGGTAATTACCGATGTCGCACGCCAGTATCTCGCCTCCAAGGTCACGCAGCAGCAGGCGATGGAGCGGCTTGCCGCCGAAGCCCTCGTCGCCAATCCGCGCGGCATGCTCGCCTTCATCGAGCAGCGCCGCGCGCGGGCACTCGTATACGGCGAAGGCCGTCGCCTTGTCTATGCGGCAATGCGAGCGCGGGATCTGCCGGCGTTGTTCGACGCATTTCAGCGCGTGGCTGCAGTAAAGTGGACGCCTTGATGAAATCACCGTTGTTCCCTTTCCTGCTCGCGGCTGTGGTGACGATCCTGATTGGCGTTGGCGTGTGGATGGAGCCGTACTTTGCCGGCGACGTCGAGATCGCGCGTGCTGTGCAATCGGCAGCGCCGAGCCCTGGGTGGTGGGCGACGCCAATCAGCCGGCTGGCGCCGGCGCCCGCCAAGTACTACGTGATGGTGATCACGCTCGTGCTATCGTTCGTCGTCGCTGGCTGGCGGGGTTTGTTGATCACCGGCGGCTTTCTCGCACTCGAGCAGTATGGCGCCGAGTATACGAAGGTCATCTTCCAGCGGCCAAGGCCATCACGGGAGCTGATCGCCGTGGTCGGTAACCCAACGGGCTACACATTTCCGTCGACCACGATTACGTTCTTCGCTGTGACCTTTGGGTCACTGGCCATCCTCGCGGCGAGACGGCCGAAGGCGCCCGCGCGATGGCCGATTTTCGCCGGTGCGGCAATCATGCTGGCGCTCGGCTGCCTCGCGCGCGTCGCGCTCGGCGCGCACTGGCCGAGCGACGTGGTGTTGACGACCATCATCTGTTTGTCGTGGATCTGGGCCACCAGTCGCGTGGTCCTCAAAAGGGGCTGACATGCTGAAGGGTCTTGCGTTTGGAAGATTGACGGCACCGAGCGTCGCGGTTGCGGGCTTATAGGACGAATGCGTGTCGCCGCGCTGATCGTGGCGCTGCTGCTCTACGCGGCGGCGGCTGAATCGCATCCTGCCCCGTTCAGCTATCTCGACCTGCGGCTCAACACGTCCGGGGTCACCGGCACGCTGGTCGTTCATGACCTCGATGCCGCACACGACCTGAAACTGACGCAGGCGGAGTCGCTGCTCGATGCCACCGTGGCCGCGAAATACCGCGACGCTCTGGTGGCATTGCTGTCGCCTCGAATCACCATCACATTCGACGGCACACCGGTGTCGATCGTTTGGGGCGAGATTGACGTGGTGCCGGAACGGCAGAGCGTTCGCCTGGCGTTTTCGATTGCGCAACCTCCGCCCGGACGCACGTCGATCGACGCCTACGTGTTTCCATACGATCCGATCCATCAAACCTTTGTCAACCTGTACGAAGACGATGCATTGAAGCTGCAGGCGATCCTCGACGCGTCGCGGCAGCGCGTTGAGTATTACGCCGGGACAACGCAGGGGCGTATCGCCGTCATTCGCACGTTCGTGGTGTCGGGCATCGAGCACATCCTGATCGGCCCCGATCACATCCTCTTCCTGATCGGATTGCTGCTGCTGGGCGGGACGCTGGCGAAGCTGGCGGCAATCGTCACCGCCTTCACGATTGGTCACAGCATCACGCTGTCGTTGGCTGCACTCGATATGCTGTCGCCGCCCGCTTATTTCATCGAGCCGTTGATCGCGCTGACGATCGTGATCGTGGGCGCGGACAATTTGCTCGTACTCCGCAACACCGACGCAGCCACGGTAACTGCAACACCGAAGGCACCCAGCGACATCCGCGCCTGGCTGGCAGCGGGCTTCGGCCTGGTTCACGGGTTTGGCTTTGCCTACGTACTCAAGGAATTTGGATTGCCGCAGGCCGCCTTGGGCTGGTCGCTGTTCGCATTTAACGTCGGCGTGGAAATCGGCCAGTTGCTGATCGTGCTGGTAGTCGCCGGCGCGCTGATGTTCGTGCGCTTTCGCAGCGCTCACGCCGCGCGGCTCTTGGCGGTGACCGGTTCGGTAGCCGTGATTGCCGCCGGCGCGTATTGGTTTATCGAACGGGTCTTCTTAGTGTGAGCGCGATCGCCGACCCGGCGACCGCGGCCAGCAGGACCCCGCCCGCATGCGCCGACAGCACGTGCGAGGGTTCGCTGAAGTGACAGAACATCCGCCACCCGGCGTCGGCAATCAGGCCGCCGCCAAGCCCCAGCATCAGCCCCATGATCGCCGGCCGCACCGGATACGCCCGGGCAGCAATCACATTGGCGAGTGCGATCACCGGCAGCGCCGTGGCGGCGGAGCTTCCCAGACATAGCGCCCCAACGAACCAGAATCCGCGTCGCAGCGGCACCACGCTGAGTTGCCAGCTGACCAGCGTCACCGCAGTCACGACGATCGCGGGCAGCGCAATCCACGCCGCGAGCGCTGATGTTGTCCACGATCGTCCGGGCACCGATTCACGGAGAGCCGCGGCAATCACCGCGAGTCCGGCCGCCGCCTGGAGCAACGAGACGCCCCAACTGACCAACCACCCCAGTTGCGCAGCATCCGATCGCACGTTGAAGAACACCGGTGCCGCGAACAGCGCGAGTGCAGCCAACGGCGTCACCCACAACGCCCGCACGAGCGGCGGTGCCAATGGCCGGATCGCCGTGTAGTCGGCCGCGATCTGCGCCCGAAGCCCTGCCGGCACACTCATGATTTGTGCGCCTTTCCCGGCCGCAACAGCGCGCGCAACTGCGCGATGCCCCGGCTCGAACGCAGCTTCGCCGCTGTTTCGGCAATGCCGGCCCGTTCGGCGATTTCCTTGAAGCTCAATCCGAGCACGTGATGCTGAATCACCGCGGCGCGGCGGTTGGCAGCGACCTGGCCCAGCGCCCGCCGCAAGTCCCTCTTCTCCGCGTATGCCGCGGCCTCACCGCGCACAGGTATCTCCATCTCTGTCACATCGCTGGTGGCCCATGGCCGGCGCGCCTGCGTCCGGCGATCCATCAGCCACACGTGGCGTGCAATCGCCATCGCCCAAGGCGTGAGGGGAAATGCCGGATTGTACGTGCGTCTCGCTCGATGCATCTGCAAGAACGTGTCCTGGACAAGATCGTCTGCTTTTGCGGCATCGCGGACCTGC
>DASVFC010000254.1:0-2226 GCA_036380235.1 Vicinamibacterales bacterium | reverse complement strand
TCGATGCCACGCTGCACCGCGTCTTTCTTGGTGCCATGCGGCGGCAGCAATACGGCCGCGAGTGCTGGACTCAGCGTCAGCGAATTGATCGCCGAGATGACGGTGGAGATCGCGATGGTCACCGCAAACTGCCGGTAGAACTGTCCCGACAAGCCGCTGATGAACGCGGTCGGAATGAACACTGCACACAGTACCAGGGCAATCGCGATGATCGGGCCAGACACTTCTTGCATCGCGAGCTTCGTGGCCGCGAGGGGTGTCTGGCCGAGCTCGATGTGGCGCTCGACGTTCTCGACCACCACGATCGCATCGTCCACGACGATGCCAATCGCCAGCACCAGCCCAAACAGCGACAGGGTATTCAACGAGAAGCCAAGGGCGAGCAGGACGGCGAAGGTGCCGACCAGCGATACCGGCACCGCCGCCAGCGGAATGATCGAGGCCCGCCAGGTTTGCAGGAATACAACGACGACGATCACGACCAGCAGGATCGCCTCGAACAGCGTCGTCACCACGGCGCGGATCGACTCGCGGACGAACACGGTGGGGTCGTAAACGATGCGGTAGTCGACGCCTTCAGGGAAGGACGCTTTCAGCCGCGCCATCGCCGCGTACACTTCGTCGGCGGCCTCGAGCGCGTTTGATCCGGGCCGCTGCAACACCGCAATAGCGGCCGCCGGCTTGTTGTCGAGCAAACTGCGCAGCGAATACATGCTTGCGCCCAACTCGATGCGGGCGACGTCTCGCAATCGGGTGACCTGGCCGTCAGGCGTCGCCCGCACGATCACCTCGCCGAATTCTTCCTCTGTTGCGAGCCGGCCTTGCGTGTTGATCAGCAGTTGAAAGGCGCTGTCACTCGGTGCCGGTGGCGAGCCCAGCACGCCCGCGGCAACCTGGACGTTTTGCTCACGGATGACGCGGACGACGTCGGACGCCGTCAAGCGCCGCGACGCCAGCCGATCCGGGTCGAGCCAGACGCGCATGCTGTATTCACCGCTGCCAAACACCTGGACGTCACCGACGCCATCGATGCGACGCAGTTCATCACGCACCTGGAGAAACGCGTAGTTGGAGAGATAGAGCATGTCGTAACGCTCATCCGGAGAGACCAGGTGAACCACCATCAGGAAGTCGGGGTTGGCCTTCTCGGTCGTGATACCGATCCGTTGCACTTCGATCGGCAGCCGGGGCTGCGCTTGCGCAACCCGGTTTTGCACCTGCACTTGCGCGATGTCGGGGTCGGTGCCGAGCGCGAACGTCAAGGTCAGCGTCAACGCGCCATCGGCGGTGGACTGCGAGAACATGTAAAGCATGCCCTCGATTCCATTGAGTTCCTGTTCGAGGGGCGACGCCACTGTTTCAGCCGTCACCTTGGGATTGGCGCCGGGATAGACCGCGCGAACGACAATGGTTGGCGGCACGACTTCCGGATACTCGCTGATCGGCAGCCTGACCAGCGAGATCGCGCCGACGATGAAGATCACCAGCGACAGCACTGCCGCAAAGATCGGACGATCGACGAAGAAGCGCGAGATGTTCATCGGCTGCTCGCTTCCATCACCGGGTCAACGGTCATGCCCGGACGCACGCGCTGCAGGCCGTTGACGACGATTCGCTCGCCAGCGGTCAAGCCATTGCGGACAACTCGTTGGCCATCGACGAGCGGGCCGAGGGTCACCGGCCGGTACTCGATCGTCTGATCGCTCTTGACGACGAACACAAACCGCTTGTCGAGATCGGTGCCGATGGCGCGGTCCTGGATTAGCACGCCGGGGTATTTGCTGGTGCCCTGCAGACGCAGCCGCACGAACAAACCTGGCGTCAGTTCACCGGTCGGATTACGAAACAGCGCCCGGCCGCGAATCGTTCCAGTACTCGGATCGAGCCGGTTGTCGAGGAAATCCAGCTCACCCTGGCGGGGATAGCCGGTCTCGCCGGCGAGCTCCATGGCGATCGGCTGCCGCGCGGCGCGAGCGTCCTGCCGCCGCCCTTGCCGCGCCAGCTCCACGTACTTCAGGAAAATGCTCTCGTCGGCGTCGAAGTGCGCATGAATCGGATCGATCGAGACCAGCGTCGTCAACAGCGTTGCTTCGCCCGGACCGCTCGACACCAGGTTGCCTTCAGTGACGATCGCCCGCCCGACGCGGCCGGTGATCGGAGCCGTGACGCGGGTGAATTCCAGGTTCAGTTCGGCGGCGGACAGGGCAGCCGAGACCGCGGCGACTT
>DASVFC010000253.1:0-2437 GCA_036380235.1 Vicinamibacterales bacterium | reverse complement strand
CGCTGCGCCGGCCACCGTGAAGACTGCGAGATACGTTCGTGCGGACATTGGAAGAACCCCCTTGTCCTTCGAACGATCGAGGGCGAATTTCTTGCAGATCCTACGGATTGCGCCAGTTTCGGCCGTTGTCGTCGGTAATGAAGGTGCGTCCGTCGGTGGTGGTCACCGTGGCGCGGCGCGCGTCCGTGGCGGTAACCGCGGTGAGGTCGACACGCTCGGGGAATGGCAGTCGTGTGAAATTCGTTCCGTCGGTGGCGAGCAGCACCAGGCCCTGGCGGCCGATCAGCCACGCCACCTGCGGAGACGGCGATGCGCCGGCGGTGATCACATCGCCGGCGGTGAGCCGCACCGGAATCCAACTGCGGCCGCCGTCCTGCGAGTATTCAATCATGTCGGCAACCACGCGCCAACGGTGAGAGGCCGCGGGAGAAATGATTTCGAGTCGCGCGTCCTGCCTGCGCAATTGCGCAACGCTACCAAGCGCGGCGCCGGGCGCCGCATCACGCAGAGGCGCTGGTTCCGCTGCCGGGGCTGGCGAGGCCTGGGCTACGGGAGGCGCAGCTGGTGGAGCCGGGGCCGCAGGCGCGACGGTCACACGCTCCTCGAGGGCAGATTCTGCCTTTTCCCGCCGGTCACGCTCGGTCGCGGTATCCGCGGCATTCGATTGCCGCTTGGAGAGTTGCTCCTTTGATTCGGCGGCTTGCGTCGTCGCGGGTGCGACGGGTGCAACGCGTGCAGCGGGTGCGACGGGTGCGACGGGTGCGACGGGTGCAGCGGGTGCATCGGCGGGTGCAGCGGGTGCGACGGGTGCAGCGGGTGCATCGGCGGGTGCAGCGGGTGCAGCGGGTGCAGCAACGGGTGCGGCGGGTGACGCGGGTGAGGCGGGCGACGTCTTCTCGGGCGCACGCAGCATTGGGTCTTGCGGCACCACGACCCAGAGCACCACCGCCGCTGTTGCCGCGGCAAGCGGTGCCATCCACCAACGCCAGATGCTTCGCGCCCCGGACGATGCGGCGGCGTTCAGGCCGCGATGTTGCTCGACGGGCAAGGTCTGCGCCACCGTGGCGAGCAATGCCTGGCAGCGATCGCAATTCGAGGCGTGCGCTTCCGCGGCGGCCAGCGACGCGTTGTCGAGGCCGCCATCGATCCAGGCTGCTACCGTCTCCGCGTCGAGATGCTCGCGATCGGTACTCACGACAGGCCCTCAACCGTAGAACGATCGACGTCGACTTTCTTGCGTTCACCAAGTAACGCGCCCAAATCGAGCGTTCCCGCGTCGTCAATCACCGACGAGACGCAGTCGCGAATTTCAGCGGCGCTCAAGCCATGCTCGACCTGCAAGCGCCGCTCGAGGTCGGCGCGCAGGTCCTTGCGTGTGCGCGCGAGTTGGCGCGACACGGTGGCCTCGTGTTCGCGGGTGACGCGGGCGATCTGGGCGAGCGTCATCTCCTGGGCATAGTAGCAGCGTAAGCGGAGGCGATCGCGAGGTGCGAGGGTCGCGATCGCAGCAGTCAATACGGCCTGCATCAGCTGCATGAACCGAGGCCGATCGGATGAGGTCTCTCGCCGCGGCGCCGCAATCGCCGCCGGCGCATCGTCTTCCGGCAGCGGATCGAGACGGCGTGTCACGCGGTACCGATCGACATACCGCTGCGAGACCAGAGCACGCAACCAGGTGGCAAGGCTGCTGCGGCCGTGAAAGTACTTGAACAGCGACTTGCTGTAGAGCTCGCCGTAAAGCGAATCGGCTATCTCGCGTGCGGCGCCGGTGCGATCAATGGCATCCGCCGCGCGGTACAGGATCGGGCGAAATTCGGTGACGAAGCGATCCCAGGCGTCCGGATCGCCCGCGTCGCAGGCACGCGCCAGCTCAAGGTCCTTCGCAAACGCTGCCGGAACCTCGCTCGCCATCTCAGCTAATCGTGCCCGCGTGGCGTTCGTCTTGCAAATGGAAAGGGCTTGCCCCGCCATAGCGTTGGCGGCGGCGGGGAGGCCGTCATGCTCAAGGTAGGAATCATCCTCGGTAGCACTAGACCGAATCGCAACGGCGAGGCCGTCGCCAAGTGGGTCGAGCAGCAGGTGAAAGATCGCAACGACGCCAGCTATGAACTGGTGGACCTCAAGGACTTCAATTTGCCGCTGCTGGATGAGCCCATTCCACCTTCACAGGGGAAATACACTCAGCCGCACACGAAGAAGTGGGCCGCGAAGGTCGCGTCGCTGGATGCGTTCATCTTCGTCACGCCCGAATACAACCACGCCACCTCAGGCGCGCTGAAGAACGCACTCGATTTCCTCTACGCCGAATGGAACAACAAGGCGGCGGGCTTCGTGAGCTACGGGAGCGCGGGCGGGACGCGAGCGGTGGAGCAGCTGCGGCTCGTCATGGGCGAGCTGCAGGTGGCGGACGTGCGGGCCCAGGTGATGCTCTCGCTGC
>DASVFC010000252.1:0-2059 GCA_036380235.1 Vicinamibacterales bacterium | reverse complement strand
CTGCTCGCGCGACCACCGATGCTCGTCGTTCAGGTGGACGAGGATTGCGGCAAGGCTCAGCGTCTTCTTGCAGCCGTCGCCGCCAGGACACTTACGCACCGACCCTTCGAGGCAGTCGAAGAACCACTCGAGATCCTTCGTCGGCCGGTTGCCGTTCATGTGCTCGGGCAGCCGGTACATGCCTTCATATGCGGCGCCGAGGGCGCACGAGGCGCTGCGGCCACGATAGTAATCGCCAAAGGCCTGGTCGGGCCGGCGTTGCGCGCCGGCCCGAATGAACTGCGCTAACTCCTTCTCGCCGTGATGCTCCTTGCGCTCTTCATCCGTCATCACGCACCTGCCTGTTGGCTTGTTGGGCCTGTTGGCCCGTCGGCCTGTTCAGAATCCCTTGCCCAGACGCTCCTGGAGCTTCTCACGATAACCGCGGCTCAGTGTAAGCCGGGTTCCGTTCTGCAGCACCACCACATATTCACCATTGAACCACGGCTGCATCTCCTTGATGCGGTCGGTGTTGACAATGCGCGAGCGGTGGATGCGGACGAAGCGTTGGGCGTCGAGGCGGCCTTCCATGTTGTTCATGGTCTCGCGGAAGAGATGCGACTCCTCGCCGAGATGTAAGCGCACGTAGTTGCCGGCGGCCTCGATCCAGTCGATCTCCTGCGTGCGCAGGAAGAACACGCGGCCGCCCGACTTGACGACGAGACGATCGAGCTTCTGCGGCTCGGGCTTGATGTCCTGCACCAGCGCCATCAGGCGCTTGCCGAGGTCGCCGGCGCGGCGGCGCTCGAGGTGCTCGCGCGCGTGCTGCAGCGTCTGCGCGAAACGATCGCGCCCAAACGGCTTGAGCAGGTAATCGATGGCGTGGACTTCAAACGCCTTCAGCGCGTATTCGTCATACGCCGTGACGAACACCACCGCCGGCACCTGTTCGGGGCCGAGTTGCTGAATCACGCCGAAGCCATCACACGCCGGCATCTGCACGTCGAGAAAGACGAGATCGGGATGCTGCTGTTGAATCGCCGACACCGCCTGCGATCCATCGGCATATTCGCCGACCACTTCGATGTCCTTCTCCTGATTGAGCAGGCCGATGATGCGCTCGCGCGCCACCGGCTCGTCGTCCACCACCACTGTGCGAATCTTGGTCACGCCACCCTCATTGGTTTAGTTAGGCCACGGCCTCGCCCGCACCATCCGCGTCTTCAATTGCAAGCTCCGCCATTGGTATGGCGATGCACACGAGCAGTCCGCCCTCGGCGGGCTGCCGGAATTCAAAACGGTGCAGCGACCCGTACAAGTGATCGAGTCGTGACCGGGTATTCGACAACCCGACGCCGCGGTTGAAGTCAGTCAACCGCGCTGCCGACAGCCCGACGCCGTTGTCCTGGACGTCGAGTTCGAGCAGAGCGCCACTGCGGCGGGCTCGCACGGTGATTTGGCCAGGTGTGGGCCTGGGACCAATGCCGTGTTTGATGGCGTTTTCGACGAGCGGCTGGAGCAAAAGGTTGGGGACCAACGCGTGCAGGGTATCTGCCTGGACGTCGAATACCACCGTCAGACGATCCCGGAACCGCGTTTGTTCGATCTCCAGATACTTGGAGAGGAAATCGAGCTCCTCTTTCAACGGCACTTCCTGCACGCCGACGCGCTGCAGCGACATGCGCAGCAGGTCGCTGAGCCGCGCGATCATCGCATCAGCGGCCTCGACGTCGCGGTGCATCAGGGCCGAGATGGTGTTCAGCGTGTTGAACAGGAAGTGCGGCTGCATTTGCCGCTGCAACGTGTGCAGGCGCGCCTCGACCAGGCGCGTTTCGAGCTGCGCCGCGCTCAACTCGCGCATGCGCGCCTCGTGCATGTAACGCATCGCCGTGCCGACGCCGACGATGGTCCAATAGGTCATCATCTCCCAGTCGAAGTTCAGGAACAGCATCTCCTGCGCCTCGTGGAGCCAGGTGTCGAGCGACTCGCCGGCAAGCCAATACGTGGCCATGCGCAGCGCCACGGCCAGCACCACGTGGGCGGAGACGGCGGCGACGACGCCGGCAATGTGCACCGGGAT
>DASVFC010000251.1:0-5312 GCA_036380235.1 Vicinamibacterales bacterium | reverse complement strand
GTCCCGGTGCGGACTCCTGATTACGAGGTCGCACCAGCACTTGAACGCAGAAGGGCGCGCCGGCACCGGGCGAGCACGCGCTGCTTGTCGTCCACTCGATGTTCACGCCGGCTCTTCCAAACACCTTGGCGGTCAGTATGCGGGCGGCGGTCAGATCGTCCCCCGTTACTGCGGCTGTGTCGTGAATGGCCACAACAACTTCGGAAAGCGCCACGTTTTGGGCAATTCCGTCCCGAGTGCTCGCCAACAAGATAGCGGCGGCAATGATTGCGCGGCAGCGCTCCATGGCTTCCCCCTTGCCGGCCGCCCACGAACGGGCCGGTAACGGGGAATGCGGGAAGCACGATCAAAGGGGTGAATGGGTGATGAGACTGAGGCGGCCGCCCGGTAAGATGACCTCCGTCAGGAATGACAGTGCAACCGCGCCCCGACGATGTCGGCCGCTGGCGACGGGTCGAAGACATTTGCGACGCGGCGCTCAAGCTGCGCGAGCCGGAGCGCGCCGCCTACCTGACCGAGACGTGTGCGGGTGATGCAGACATTCGCCGCGAAGTCGATAGCCTGCTCGTTCACGCGACCGCGGCGGAGCGATTCCTCACTGCGCCACTCGGCACGATCGCGCCGATGGCGGAACCGCCACGCGATCTAATCGGCAAGCGCCTCGCCGACTACGCCATCGTCAGCAAGCTCGGTGAAGGCGGCATGGGCGAGGTGTATCGGGCGCGCGACGAGCGGCTCGGGCGCGACGTCGCGATCAAGGTGCTGCCCGCCGCCGTCGCCGGCGATGCGGAACGGTTAAAGCGGTTCGAACGCGAGGCTCGGCTGCTCGCGAGGATCAATCATCCGTCGATCGCAGCGATCTACGGCCTCATCGAAGCGGACGGCGTCCGCGCGCTCGTGCTGGAGTTGATCGAAGGCGAGACCCTCTCGGCGGTGCTGGCGCGAGGGCCACTCAAGGTCGAGCGCGCTCTCGTTCTCGCCGCGCAGATCGCCGACGCGCTCGACCACGCGCACCGACGCGGCATTACGCATCGGGACTTGAAGCCGTCGAACATCATGCTCGCCGGCGGCGGCATCAAGCTGCTCGACTTCGGCATCGGCAAGTGGTCGTCGCCAGACGGCGAGCGGATAATGACCGACCGCTCAACTCTCACCGGCGAAGGTGCCATCGTCGGCACCCTGCATTACATGTCGCCGGAGCAGCTCGAAGGGCGAGAGACGGATGGGCGCAGCGACATCTTCGCGTTTGGCGCCGTGTTCTACGAGATGCTGATGGGCATGAAGGCGTTCGACGGCCAGAGCCAGGCCGGCATCATTGCGGCGGTCCTGGAGGCCCCGGCGCCGAAGCTTACCGGGATTGTCGGCGCGATCGGGTCGCGGCTCGATCGCCTCTTGAGCAAATGCCTCGCAAAGCATCCTGACCAGCGGTGGCAGAGTGCGCATGACCTCGCCGATGAATTGCGTTGGCTGATGACGGAAGCCGCACCGGTTGCGGAGTCGACACGCTCGGGAAGCACCGTGACCACCCGGCGAGGTCTGACAGCCGCAGCCGCCGCTGGTGCGCTGTTCGCCCTGGCGCTGGTCCCTTGGATGTCCAGTTGGCGCGTTTCCGAAGTCGTGCCGCCGGCATCGATGCTTCGCTTCTCCCTGCATCCGCAGGTCAACGAACTGCACGACGGCTCGTTCGACATCTCCGACGACGGCGAACAACTTGTTTACTACGACGAGACGGCGCTCGGCAGGATCCTGCACGTTCGTCGACTCGATCGATTCGACACCTTCGCACTACGTGGATCCGACGATGCGTTCAGCCCGGTGTTCTCGCCCGACGGGCAGTGGGTTGCGTATGTACAGAACGGCATGCTGAGAAAGAACAGGGTCAGTGCCGATGCGTCGCCCGTGGTGCTTGGCGAGAGTGGCCCGGCCCTGCAGATCAAATGGCCGGCCGCCGACATGATTCTGCTTGCAGGCCGCGACCAGCCAATTCGCAAAGTATCCGCCACCGGCGGCGTCGCCGAGGCGATCACGACCATTCAGTCGGGCACCGAGGTCGATCACCACGGTCCCGAATTATTGCCGTCCGGCACGGCCGTGTTGTTTGCGGCGCACGGTCAACGCAATCGCTTTGCAATCGTCGTGCAGGACCTGCGGACGGGAACACGCAAAACGCTAATCGAATCCGCGTTTGCGCCGGCCTATTCGCCGACCGGCCACCTGTTGTTCGGCCGCGGCTCGACGATCATGGCCGTGGCATTCGATGCGGAGCGGCTCGAGCTCAGGGGCGATCCGGTGGTCCTCGTCGAAGGGGTGTCGGGTGAAGCGGCCAGTGGACATCTCAACTTTCGGCTCTCAAGCAACGGCAGGATCGTCTACCTTCCGGAACGCAGCGCCGAGGGCCGGGTGCTGACGTGGGTCGATAGGAACGGCCGCCAGACCCCTTTGGATCTGTCGCCACGATTCTTCGACAATCCGCGAGTCTCGCCGGATGGAAAACAGGTTGCATTCGTCGTCCGCCATCGCGGCCGGCGCGATGTCTGGGTACACGAACTCCAGAGCGGACGGTTGGTGCGGCTCACCGAAGGTGGCGATAACGTTTTCCCTTGGTGGCTCCCTGACAGCAGCGGCCTGATCTACGGCCGTGACAATGGAACGGCGTCGCTGGTGGTGCGCCAGCGATTCAGCGCGGCGGCGCTCGAGACGCTTGGAAGCAGTGCCGAGGACGACCTGTGGCCGAACGCCATCGATCGCGACGGTCGCGTGCTGCTCACCGTGCAGCCGCCCACCAGCCGTTCGTACGTGGCACGGCTCGACCAAGGCAGCCAATCGCCACAGCGGCTGATGAAGTCGCCTGGCGAACCACGATTCGGCCGGCTATCGCCCGACGGACGTTGGCTGGCGTATGTCGAGTCTGTGTCAAACCGGCCGGAGGTTTTCATTCAAGGCTACCCTGAGGCAGGGCTGCGGAGGCAGATCACCGTCGGTGGCGGGGTCCGGCCGGTCTGGAGCCGCGATGGCAAAGAGCTATTCTTCCGCTACCGCAATCAGCTATTCAGCGCCTCGATCGACACCAGGGCAGGGTTGCGGTGGGAACGGCCGCAGTTGCTGTTCGAATTCAACCCGCTCAGCATGGCGGGTGGCGACTACGACGTCTCACCCGACGGCAGGTTCCTGCTGATCAAACCCGCTCCCACCGAAGTGGCGGTCACGCCGCTCCACGTGGTCATCAACTGGCACCACGAGCTTCGCTCCAATGTACCGGGTCAAAAGTGACGCCAAACGAGCGCACGGTTACCCAATTGCTGCACGCGTGGAGCGCCGGTGATCAATCGGCCCTCGACGCGCTCGTGCCGGCGGTCGAGGCCGAGCTGCGCCGCATGGCGAGGTATTACATGCACAAGGAGCGCCGCGAGCACACGCTGCAGCCGACGGCGCTCGTCAACGAAGTGTTCGTGAAACTGGTGGATGCCTCGGCGATCTGCTGGCAGGACCGTGCCCACTTCTTCGGCATTTCAGCGCGACTGATGCGCAGGGTGCTTGTCGACCACGCGCGGGCGCGCGGTTATCAAAAGCGCGGCGGCGGCGCCACGCGCATCACGCTCGACGAACAACAGATCGCGGCACCAGTCGCCGCGGTGGACGTGCTCGATCTCGATCGCGCGCTCGACGCACTGGCAATTGTTGACGAACGCAAGTGCCGGGTGGTCGAGATGAGGTTTTTCGCGGGCTTGAGTGTCGAGGACGTTGCCGTCACCCTGCATGTATCCACCGACACGGTCAAGCGCGACTGGCGAATCGCCAAGTTGTGGCTGTTGCGATTCCTCGAGAGCGATCAATACGCGTCGTAGAAGCGCGCCCGGCCCATAACTTCGCTTGCGACTAATGTCGGCGCGCCATCGCGGTGTTATCGACATCGTCGATGATGCCGGTGAACAGCGCAACGGTGGTCGCTTCATTGTGCACGCGCAGATGCAGGATGCCGTTTCGCTCGAACGTCTGCAGCCATCGCTTCGCTTGCGGCAGCAACCGGAATTGAGCGAGCGCCGTCAGGTCCTGGCTTTCCACCGTCACCACATCATCGCTGTCGCGCCCGGCATTATTGGAGACGATGGAATCGACCGCTGTTCCCACCGGCCATGGCCGGCTGTTCAACTGCACCAGTAATTCGGACGCGGGCTGCAGGTCTCGAAGGTTGGCGGTATCAGCGATCACGCATGAGGCCGATTCAGGCTTGCCTGAAAGATTTGCGAGCACGCTGCCCTGGTTTGGCGTCGAGATCATGATGAGCGCCGCGACGTCGCCGCCGTAGGTCACCGTGGCGCCCTGGCGGTTCTGCCCGATGCCCTGGATATACGCCCGAGCGGCGAGCCCGCCGAGACTGTGGCCGACGATGATGACTTTGGGTGCGCCGGTGAATAGCTTGATGGCGTCGATAACGGCCTTCAGTTCGCCGGCTTTCCGCACGGTAGGCACGTTGGCGACTGCCAGCAAATCAAATCCGCCGGAGAGGTCGGAGAAGTCGATGCGAAAGCTTTTCGTTCCCGCCGCCACCGGTGTTTGCGACGCCGCTTTGCCAATGCTGCTTTCGTAAACGCGTGGCACATCGGTCCCGAATCGGCGGGTCGATAGTTGCGGGATGGTCTCGTTCCAGGTCTCGGCCGATGAGCAGAAGCCGTGCACGAAGAGCACCGGCCACTCCGCGGCCGCGGCCACCGTCGACAGCAGCAGGACGAGGGAGAACGTGAGACAAGAAGCAGCTCGCGGAATTGCGAAATGAATAAAACCCATTAGCCGGCCAGTATTACTGCCGCTGGATGAGACCGGCTATGCGAATTCGTCCAAATGCCGCGCGAAGCGCCGCGATATATGTGGCTTTCTACTCACCCCGCAGCGCTTCGACGGGATTAACTTTTTCGGCGCGGCTCGCCGGCTGCCACGCGGCCACCGTGGCCAGCGCCAACACCGTGACGGCCGCCGCAACGAAGGTTGGCGCATCCAGTGGCTGCACGCCATGAAGCAGTCCCCGGACCAGCTGCGTGCCGACCGCCGCGAGTAGCAGCCCAACGGCAGCGCCCGTCGCCCCGAGCTTCAACGCCTGCCGTACGACCATCCAGCGAACGCCGCCACGCGTCGCACCCAGCGCGACGCGGATCGCATATTCGCGCCGCCGCTGTTGCGAATTCAGCACTATCACCGCATATAACCCGCTGACACACAGCAATAGCGACACGCTGCCGAAGACGACCAGGGCGAGCATGACCAACCGATGGCGCGCCATTCCATCGCTCACCGTCTGCTCGGCGGATGCAATGGCG
>DASVFC010000250.1:0-10075 GCA_036380235.1 Vicinamibacterales bacterium | reverse complement strand
CAGCACCACGCTGCGGATCCGCTGCGCCAACGTCACCAAGGACGAGCCAGACAGCACGCTGGTGGGGCGCTTGCGCGGTTCGGTGCTGCTGATGGGGCCGCTGCTCGCACGCCGCGGCCGCGCCATCGTGGCGCCGCCGGGCGGCGATTTCCCCGCGCGCCGCACCATCAAGACGCACCTCGAGGCGCTGACCGCCATGGGAGCGCGTCAATTGTCGGGATCGGGCCACCGCCTCGAAGTCTCAAACGGATTGAAGCCGGCGTCGATGTATCTCGACGAGGCGTCGGTCACCGGCACCGAAACCGCGTTGCTGGCGGCGGCCGCCGCGCCCGGCACATCCGAGATTCGTCACGCCGCATGCGAGCCGCACGTGGTGGAGTTGTGCGAGTTTCTGAAATCGATGGGGGTCGGCATCACCGGCGAAGGCTCACCGACCATTCGCATCGAGGGTATGGCCAAACCACACGGCGCGGAACGCACGTTGTGGGGCGACTACATCGAAGCCGGAAGCTGGGCGGTGGTCGGCGCGATCACCGGCGGCCACATCGAAGTCGGCGGCACCAGGCCGCTCGACATGGAAGTGGTTGCCGCCGTCCTGACCAAGATGGGCGTCAAGTGCGTGCAGGACAACGACGTGTTCCGCGTCGAGGTGAAGAAGCTGGTGGGTGCCGGCCGAATCACGACCAGCCTTTGGCCTGGCTTTCCCAGCGACCTGGTCAGCCTCGTGACGGTGCTGGCCACGCAGGCCGAGGGCGCCACGCTGGTACACGACTGGATGTACGAGCTTCGCCTGTTCGCGCTCGAGCAGATGAGCGGTATGGGTGCCGACCTGTTCCTCTGCGACCCGCATCGGATCATCGTCACCGGCCCACGGCGGTTGCGAGGCAAGTCGCTCGACAGTCGCGACATTCGTTCAGGTATGGCATTGATTGCCGCGGCGCTGATTGCCGACGGTGTCAGCCGCGTCGAGCCGCTGGAAACGGTCGAGCGCGGCTACAGCCGCGTGGTGGAGCGGCTGCAGAAGCTGGGCGCGTCAGTCTCTAGGGTTTAGGCGGCTTAATGGGTGCCGGTGGCTTGAGCGGGGTCACAGGGGCCGCTGGCACGCCCGGCGCCACCGTCGGCGCCGGCTGTTCGTCGCCCGGCGGCTTCGGCACCGGCAGCGGCAACGGAATCGGCAGCGGCGGGGCAGCGTCGTTGCCGGGCGCGCCGCTCTCTCTCGGAACGCGGAACGGCCGCAGGTCTTCCGCCGTCAGGTTCAGCACCCGCACGATGCGCGGCGTCAACGTCAGGATGATGTCTGTCTCGGTGGTTTCCTTCTTGTTGTAGCCGAACAGGCGGCCGATCACCGGGATGTCGCCAAGGCCGGGAATGGTCGCGAAGGATTTCCGCTCCTCGTCCCGGATTAGGCCCGCGAGCATGTTCGTCTCGCCATCCTTGAGCCTGATCGACGTGCTGATGGATCGGCTGCCGAACGTCGGCAAGCCGCCAAATCCGGTTCCGGAAATGCTGCTCAACTCGATCTTCAATGCCAGCGACACCGCGTCGTCATGGTGCATACGCGGCGTGATGTCGATGTTGACGCCAATGGGCTCGTAGTTGAACGACGTGATCGGCTGCGTCTGCACGCCACCGGCGGCGATTGGCGCGAAGGTGGTGACGGGGACGGGAACACGCTCGCCGAATCTCGCCTGCGCCGAGATTCCTTCCGTGGTCCGCAGCTGCGGGTTGGCCAGGATGCGCGTGGCGGTGTCGTTCTTCAACAGCCGGTAATAAAGGCCTGGCAGGTTCGTGAGCAACACGTCAGCCTGCGTCAGGTTGGTCAGGTCCTGCAGCGTAAAACCTTCGCGGTTCACGTCGGCCTGGCCGCTGATACCCGGCTGACCGGGCGAGGCGATCTGCAGGCCGAACTCGTTCAGGTGCGTGCGATTCACCTCGAGCAGTTCGACGTCGATGATCACCTCCGGGCGGGCTTTGTCGAGCGCGGAGATGATGGTGCCGGCGGCCTTGATACGTTCCGGGGTATCGCGAAGGGTGATGGCGTTGGTCGCTGTCAGCGCCGCGATGCGGCGGGCGTCGACGACGATGCGCAGGATGTCGATCGTTTCCTTGATGTCGGCGTTGCTCAAGTAGAAGGTCTGATAGACCTCCTCTTCATACTCGCGGCGCTTGGCCTGCGTGTCGGGCACGACGACGATGCCGCGATCGCCGGTCGAGCGCCAGAAATTTCGCGTCGAAGTGGAGAGCTTGTTCAGCGCGTCGGGGAGCGTTTCGTTGCGCAGGTCGATCGACACCGGCATGTCCCGGAAGGTGGGATCGAATGCGACGCTGATGTTGGTGAACTTGCCGATGGCGGAGTAGACGTCGCGCGCGTTGGCATCGCGAAAGACCACCGACTCGGGCAGCTTGGCGTCCTCGGGCAGCACGGTGCCCGGCAACGGCGCCGTGCGGCTTTGCGCGATCAGCGACTCGAGTCGCGTCTTGCCGTCCTCGCGGATAGCCACCTGGGCGCGCAGCTGCGACCGCGTCTCGAGCAGCTCGCGGGCGATGTCGGCGTTGCCGGGATTCAGTTCGGCGGCGAGCTGATACTCGATCAGCGATTCCTCGAGCTTGCCGGTCGCGGCGAGCCGCCGCGCGCGGGTGAAATGATCCTGAGACGCGCGCAGCTTCGCACGCTCGAGGCCCATCCGGGCCTCCTTGCTGTTCGGATTCTCGCGGAGGAGTTTGGTGTATTCGGCGACCGCCAGGTCGTAGTTCTGTGCGGTCTCGGCACTCTGCGCAATGCGCAGCGAGCTGGAACTGGCGCACGCGGCCAGCGTCAGCGCCACGGCCGCGCCGAGCGCCAGGAGAGAGCAACGAGCAAAGCTATTTCGGTTGAGCACCTTGGTTCACCACATCCACGCCGCGAGGGATGCGAAACACGAAGTCATTATCGGACAAACCCCGATTCTCCTTCAGGTTAGTGAAGGTAAAGGACGATCGGCCGCCCTGTTTGTCCACCGCGGTCAGGAAGAGGATCTGGAAGCTCTTGGGGTCCACGCCGATGCCGAGCGACTCAAACTCCGAATCCGCCTTCTTGGGGACCAGTTTCAGCGTTAACAGGCCGCTTGCAGCACCGGGCAACGGTGTGAAGCTGGGCGTGTAGTCCCGGGCGAGGTCCGAGCGGCCGGCCAGGAACATCGCCGGCACGTCGCCGTCTTCGGCCGACGGCGCCGCCGAGACGATCACCTGCCTGTCGGCCACGAGGTGAGTATAAAGGCGCACCCCGTCCGACACGAACTCCTTGCGTTCCGGCTTCGTGTAAGTGAAGCGCAAGCGCCCGGGACGCTTGATGGCGAGCGTGCCACGCTCGGTCGTCCGGGTTCTCAACACCCCGCCCTCATAGGTCTGAACGAACTCGCCCTGGAAGTCCTTGATTCCGTTGTAGCGCTGCTGCACCTTGGCGGCGAGCGCTGCCGGATCGTTTTGCGCGGCGACCGTAGTTCCCAAGGTGGTCGCCAGAACGACGGCGAGGACGCTGAATCGTTTCATGGATCCCATATTAAGTTCGACGGCGGGAATGCGGATCGAGTTGTGGCGTGGTCCACCTTCGCTCTTCAAGCTTCGGCGGACAACCTTCGCTTGGCTTGCCAACCGTAGCGACCGGCTCTGGCAAGCGGTCGCGAAGGTTGGTGGACGGCAGGAGGATCGAACTCCCGACCTCAGCGTTGCGAACGCTGCGCTCTCCCAGCTGAGCTAGCCGCCCGTCAGGCCAGTAACCTATTTACTGTATCAAAGTTACGGTGGTAAGAGAACTGTTGTGCTTTTACTTTATAGTCTTTGAATCGTGCCCGCTATTAAACGTATTGGCGTGTTGACCGGCGGAGGCGATGCCCCCGGCCTCAATGCGGTCATCCGCGCCGTCGTCAAGTCCGCTCATAACGCCGGCATCGAGGTTGTCGGCCTCGAAGACAGCTTTGACGGGCTGTTGGATCCGTCGCGCTCTCGCATCCTGGAACCCAAGGACGTGACCGGGATACTCCGTCTTGGTGGGACCATCCTCGGCACCACCAACCACGGCAATCCTTTCGCGTATCCGGTCGACACCCCCGATGGGAAGATCGATTATTCCGATCGCGTCGTCGAGACGTTCCACAACATGGGGCTGCAGGCCCTGGTTGTGATCGGCGGCGACGGATCGCTGAGCATCGCGCACCAGTTCTACCTGAAAGGCATTCCCGTCGTCGGCGTGCCGAAGACGATCGACAACGACATTGTCGGGACGACGAGTTGTTTCGGTTTTGATACGGCAGTGTCATTTGCCGCCGACGCGATCGATCGGCTGCATACCACCGCCGAAGCGCACAAACGCATCATGGTGGTCGAGGTGATGGGCCGCTATGCGGGATGGATCGCGCTGCAGGCGGGCATCGCCGGCGGCGCCGATGTCATCCTGATGCCAGAGATTCCATTCGATCCGCAGAAGGTCGCCGCGGCGATCAAGCGGCGAGAATCCTTCGGCGCAAAGTTCAGCATCGTGGTGGTCGCTGAGGGCGCCAAGCCCGTGGGCGGCAGCTTGACGGTTCGCGAAGAAGCGCGTGCCGGCTATGTCGAGCGTCTCGGCGGCGTCGGCATCATCGTCGCCGAGCAACTCGAAGAAATGACGGGCCGTGAGTCGCGATGCGTGGTGCTCGGTCACTTGCAGCGCGGCGGCGGCCCGACCGCCTTCGATCGCGTGCTGGCGACGCGCTTCGGCGGCGCCGCTGTCGAGCTGATTCGACGCGGCGTGTTTGGCAAGATGGTAGCGAACAACCCGCCGGACATCGTGCCGATTCCACTGGCCGACGTGGTCGGCCGCACCAAAACGGTGCCGCTCGACTCGGACCTGGTGAAGACAGCGCGCGCGCTCGGCGTGTCGCTGGGCGACTAACGACGATTGCAGATGTGAGATGTGAGAAGTTAGATTTATTTCGGGAATCTAAGAATAAATCTGCAATCTCACATCTCACATCTAACTTCTCAATACGTCGAGATATTTCAGCGCGCCGCCGGTGTTGAAGAGCACGACGGTCTCGTGCTTCTTGATCTGGCCGGCCGCCACCAGTTTGCGTACCGCGCTCAGCGCGGCGGCGCCTTCCGGGGCGGCGGAAATGCCTTCGTCGCGTCCGAGCACGCGCATATCGTCGACCATTTCCTGGTCCGTGACGGCCACGCCGGTGCCGTTACTTTCGCGGATCGCTCGCAGAATCAGGAAGTCGGCGATGGCACGAGGCACGCGCAGTCCGTCGGCGAGGGTGTGCGCGTTTTCCCATGTGCCGGCTTTGTCGGCGCCGCGCTCGAACGCGCGCACGATTGGCGGGCAGCCATCCGGCTGCACGCTCACCATTCGCGGCCGATGCGGGGAGGTGAGCCACCCGATGGCTTCCATTTCAGCGAACGCCTTCCACATGCCGACGAGGCCCGTACCGCCGCCGGTGGGATAGATGATCCAGTCGGGCAGCTCCCAGTCGAGTTGCTCGGCCAACTCGTAGCCCATGGTCTTCTTACCCTCGCCGCGTCCAACTTCGCGGAACGTGGCCACTTCGTACCAGCCACGCGGCTTGGCCGTTTCAGTCGCCACGCGACCGGCATCGGTGATCAGGCCATCGACCAGGGTGACGTTCGCGCCATAAAGCAGACACTCATCGACGAACGGCTGCTTTGCATCCTTCGGGATGAAGACCTCGCACCTCATGCCCGCCGCGGCTGCGTAAGCGGCCGCCGCATTGCCGGCGTTGCCGGCAGTTGGCAGGAAGATCGTATCGGCATGCAACGCCTTCGCACGCGACACGGCGGCCGACAAGCCGCGGGCCTTGAATGAATTGGTGGGGTTGAGCGATTCGTCCTTGACGTAGAGCCGATCGAGGCCGAGCGCTGCGCCGATGCGCTGCGCATGAATCAGGGGAGTGAAGCCTTCGCCGAGCGTGACCGGCTCTTGTCCCGGCAGCAGCGGCATCATCTCGCGGTACCGCCACATGTTTGGCGCCCGCCCGGTGAGCGATTCTTTCTTCCACGATCTCGCGGCGTTCAGGTCGTAGCGCGCCAGCATCGGCAGGCCGCAGGACGGGCAGAGAAAGTGCTTCTCGCGCGGGTCGAACGGCCCGGCGCCGCAGCTGCTGCCGCATTCGAGATGAGTGAGAAAGCTATTTGCCAAGAAGCTCTTGGTCTTTCTTGGCCTGCAGATCGTCGATCTGCTTGATGTGCGCGTCGGTGACCTTCTGGACTTCTTCGAGCGCGCGCTTCTCCTCGTCCTCCGAGATCTTGTGCTCTTTGAGCATCTTCTTCAGCTTGTCGTTGGCCTCGCGGCGGACGACGCGGACGTGGTTGCGGCCTTCTTCGGCCATCTTGTGCACGTGCCGCGACAGCTCCTTGCGGCGCTCCTCGGTGAGCGAAGGGATCGGGATACGTAGCACCTTGCCGTCGCTGGCCGGGTTGAGGCCGAGATCCGACAACCGCACGGCGCGCTCAAGTGCCGACATGATGGACGGGTCGAACGGCTGCGCGACGATCAGCGCCGGCTCGGGGATCGACAGGCTCGCGACCTGGTTAATCGGCACTTTCGAGCCGTAGGCTTCGACCATCACGCCGGCGAGCATGTCGGTCGACGCGCGGCCGGTGCGGACCCCTGCCAGTTCCTTACGTACGAACTCGATATGGCCGTCCATGCGCTTCTTGATTTCGGCGTGGATTCCCTTGACGTCATTAGCTTCCATGCGAGCTCCTAAGCGGTAACAATCGTGCCGACCGCATCACCCATGACCACGCGCTTGATGTTGCCGGGCGTCTTCAGGTTGAAGACCAGGATCGGCAGTTTGTTGTCCATGCACAGAGAAATCGCGGTGGCATCCATCACCTGCAGCCGCTCCTGCAGTACCTGCAGATACGAGATGCGCTCGTAACGCGTCGCATCGGGATGCTTCACGGGATCGGCGGTATAGATGCCATCGACCTTTGTGGCCTTGAGAATCACTTCGGCCTTCATCTCCATGGCCCGAAGCGCGGCGGCCGTATCGGTGGTGAAGTAGGGATTGCCGGTTCCGGCGGCGAAGACGACGACGCGGCCTTTTTCGAGGTGGCGGACGGCGCGGCGGCGGATGAACGGCTCGGCGACTGCGCGCATCTCGATCGCCGTGAGCACGCGTGTGGGCACGCCGTTGTGTTCGAGGGCATCCTGCAGCGCGAGGGCATTGATCACCGTCGCCAGCATCCCCATGTAATCGCCGGTCGAGCGATCCATGCCGCGCGCCGAGGCCGCGAGGCCGCGGAAGATGTTGCCGCCCCCGATCACCACAGCGGTCTGGACGCCAAGGGCCTGAATCTCGGCAACGTCCTGCGCAATGCGCGTGGCGACGAGCGGATCGATGCCATATGTCTGGTCACCCATCAGGGCTTCACCAGATAGCTTCAGAAGAATTCGTTTGTAGTGAGGAGGCGGAAGAGCGGGATCGGGCACAAAACTGAATTATATCGATTCCAAAGTTCCAGGGGTTCCAAATGTTCCAAGAGTTGATGCGAACCTAACGCTTGGAACCCCTTGGAACCGCTGGAACCCTTGGAACCGCTTTGCCCTATTGGTCTGCGAGTTCGCCGAGCTTGAACCGAACGAAACGGCTGATCGTCACGTTCTCGCCGGTCTTGGCGGTGGCGGCGGTGACCATCTGCTTGATGGTGACGTTCGGATCGCGGGCAAACGGCTGATCCAGCAAGCACACCTGCGAGTAGTAGCTCTCGAGTTTGCCGTCGACGATCTTCTCGATGACGTTGGCCGGTTTATTCTGGCCGGCGAACTGGGCGCGGTAGATCTCGCGCTCCTTCTCGAGCGTCTCGGCTGAGAGGTCTTCGCGCTTGACCACCAGCGGGCTCATCGCCGCGATGTGCATGGCGATTTCCTTGGCCAGCGTCTGGAACTCGGGCGTGCGCGCTACGAAGTCGGTCTCGCAGTTCACTTCCACCAGCACGCCGACCTTGCCGCCGAGGTGAATGTAGTGGCCGATCACCCCGTCCTTGGCGACGCGACCCGCACGCTTGGCCGCCGTGGCGAGGCCCTTCTTGCGGAGGATCTCGATGGCCTTCTCCATGTCACCGCCGGACTCGTCGAGCGCTGCCTTGCAATCCATCATGCCCGCGCCGGTCTTGTCGCGGAGCTCTTTCACCTGTGCTGCTGTCGCTGCCATTTGCTTCAATTCTCCGATGTGGTCTTGGGGCTTGGGTCCTGGGGCTTGGCCGAGCCTGAAACTTGTGGGCGCAAGCCCCAAGCCTCAAGTCCCAAGTCCCTGTGTACGAAAATCGCGCCGGCCGTGGAAGCAGCCGGCGCGAGAGGGGAGTCGCCCTGGCGTGCTTACGCCGTTGGCGCTGGGGTCTCGGCCGGGCGCTGCGGCTTGCGGATATCCGCGGGGCGTACCGTCCGGCTCGCCTCCGCTGCGGCCTTTTCCTCGGCCTCGCTGGCAGCCTGATCGGCCATCGCCGATTCACGCTCGCCGCGGCCCGAGATCACCGCATCCGCAATCCGCGACACGAACAACTTCACCGAGCGCAGTGCATCGTCGTTGCCGGGAATGATGTAGTCGACCTGGTCGGGATCGCAGTTAGTGTCGACGAGGCCGATCACCGGAATCTTGAGCTTGCGCGCTTCGTCGACAGCGATCTGTTCCTTGCGCGTGTCGATCACGAACAGCGCATCCGGCAGCCGGCCCATATGGCGGATGCCTTCGAGGTTCTTCACCAGCTTGCGCTTCTCTTTTTCCGCCTTGGCGATTTCCTTCTTCGGCATCGACTCGTAACGGCCGTCGGTGGCCATCGCCTCGAGGTCGCGCAAGCGCGCGATGCTGCGCTGAATGGTGGAGAAGTTGGTGAGGAGTCCGCCCAGCCAGCGCTCGTTCACGTAGAACATGCCGCAGCGCGCCGCTTCTTCCGCGACCACGTCCTGCGCCTGGCGTTTGGTGCCCACGAACATGATGGTCTTGCCCTGCGCAGCGAGCTGACGGACAAAATCCTCGGCCTCGCGGTAGTGCTTGACGGTCTTGCCAAGGTCGAGAATATAAATGCCGCTTCTCTCACCGAAGATGAACGGCTTCATCTTGGGATTCCAGCGTTTCGTCTGATGTCCGAAATGCACGCCTGCTTCGAGCAGGTCCTTCATCGCGAGCGGGGTCAAATTGCCTCCATCTTTCTGGCCTATGAGCTGGTGATTAACGCTTACTGAACTGGAACCGCTTACGGGCGCCGGCCATCCCGTACTTCTTGCGCTCTTTCGCGCGGGCATCGCGCGTGAGCAGGCCGTCTTTCTTGAGGCGCGAGCGGAGCTCGATGTTGTATTCGCACAGCGCGCGGGCGATGCCGAGACGGATCGCGCCGGCCTGGCCGGACACGCCGCCACCGGCAACGGTGGCGAGCACATCGAACTGCTCCGCGGTTTCCGTGAGCAGAAGCGGGGTCTTCACCTGGATGCGAAGCGTTTCGATCGGGAAGTACTCGTTGAACTCGCGGTGGTTGACTTTGATGTTGCCATTGCCCGGACGTAAGAACACGCGGGCGGTGGATTCCTTGCGGCGGCCGGTTGCGTAGTACTGAGTTGCCAAGTTATGCGACCTCGAAAGCAGTGGGTGATTGCGCGGCATGCGGATGCTTGTCATTCGCATACACCTTCAACTTGCGGAACATCGCATCACCGAGCTTCGACTTCGGGAGCATCCCGCGGACAGCTTCTTCCATCATGCGCTCCGGCTTCTCGACGCGCACGACCTTGGCGCGATCCTCGCGCAGGCCGCCGGGATAACCGGAGTGGCGCTGATAAACTTTCTGTTCTTCCTTGCGGCCGGTCAGCTTGACCTTGGCCACATTGAGAATCACGACGTGATCGCCCGTATCGAGGTAGGGCGTATAAACGGCCTTGTGTTTGCCCTGAAGCAGCTTGGCGGCATCAGTAGCAACCCGGCCAAGCACCTTGCCATTGGCATCAATCACGTGCCACTTGACAGGCAGAGTCTTCACGGGCGGTACATAAGTCGGCATTGAGGTACGGTTCCTTACTAACTCCTCCAACGGGAGGACGGCAAACCCA
>DASVFC010000249.1:0-2000 GCA_036380235.1 Vicinamibacterales bacterium | reverse complement strand
AAGGTTGGAGGCGCCGCCCGGGATTTCAGCGTCGCGCGAACTCAGTCACGGGTAACGCCTCGAAACATCACGACATCCCACGCTGTTTTCGATCGCGAGAAGGCGAGCCGCTTCCCGTTGCGCGACCATTCGAAGTCCTCGATCCGGAAATCGTCCTCCGCAAATTTCGTCAATTGGTAAGCAGCGCTGCCATCACTCGGTTGCACCCAGATGTTCGACCGCATGGAATATGCGATGCCGCTACCATCCGGCGTCCATTGCAGTGACGTTGGGCCGCGCGGGAGCGCGAAAGTGCGGCGGGTCGCACAATCCAACAAGGCGCAAACCGCAATTAGCGGGCGTGTCTGTTCGTTGACCGTCACGAACGCGAGTGACTTTCCATCCGGCGAGACCACCGGGTAGTAACCGAACACATTGGCCACCACGTTCGACTTGCCGCCGCCGATCGGCACGATCCACGGTCGCTGTTGACCGCCCTCGTTGGATACGTAAATCACCTGTGCGCCGTCTGGCGTCAGGCTCACGCGCGTGGCGGCCGCAGGAGTAATCTCCGCCGCATTGCGCCCGTCACCGGCTGCGCGCCAAACACGAAGACCCTTGTCATCGGTGCGCGTAAAGACGATCGTGTTCCCGTCAGCCGTGCCCTCTGGCGACGACGCGTTGGCAACGAGTTCTTCTGGATTCGAGGAGCCGCTCCGTAGCCCCCAAACGGACGGACGATTGTTGGCAAGAGACTGCACCGCGTACAACAGGCGATCGCCCGACCATCCCAGATGCGGACCGATGTACGGTGTTGCAGGTACCAACGTCGATGCTTCGATCGACGAGCCCTCGAGCGCGAGAATGCCAACCTGGTAGTCCCATCGCGAGGCAGCCAACGCCTGCCGATCGGCGCTGAGCCCGAAGCTCGCATAATTGGTCAAGTCATTGGTCAACCGCGACCACTTCCCCTCCGGATACGACAGCACCCACAATTGAGCGACCAAATCGTTTTGGCCCTGCAACGTGAGAATCACGTGGCCGTTGTCGAGCCAGTCGACGCCATCGGCGCTGCCGCCGTCTCGCAACGGCAGGATGCGCTGCGAGCCGCTGTCCACGTCCACAAACGCCACGTGGCGCGCGAGGACGCCATTCGTCCGATCGAGGCCAAGGAGCGCGATCGTTCGCCCGTCGGGCGACCATGCCGGATAGACCACGGCACCTTCCCCGCTCGGCGTGCCACGCATCCCGAACGATAGAAACAGCGCCGGCAGCGCACGCGAGGCGAGGGTACGTTCGTTGGTGCCATCCGCGTCGGCGAGCAGTAGCGTTGATGCCCCATCCACCCCGGCGCGAACGAAAGCGAACCGGCGGCCATCGGGCGACCAACCGACGGGACTACTGACCTTGTCGATTAGTCGTTTTGGAGTGCCGCCGAGGAAAGGCACGCGCCAGAGGGTCGGGGTACCAGCGGGGCCGCGCAAAAACTCGATGAAACTTCCGTCCGGCGTGACGGTAGCCGCCTGAAGATTCACTCCAGGTTCGGCGGGAACAATCTCCACATCGCGATCGGTGCCCAGCTGGCGCATCCGGACACTGCGGTTCTGGCCGTCACGATGCACGTAGACCACATACTTGCCGTCGGGCGATAATGCCGGCCGCCACGCATTCCCGGTGACGGTCACCTGCGATATCTCGACGTTCTGCAACAATGCATTCGGCGCCGTGCTGCCAAGTCTCCCCCACGGCGACACCAAATAGCCCGCGCCGGCCGCGGTCAACGCGATCGCAACTGCAACCAAGGCACCCGTCCGTCGCGAGCGATTCGCGGCAAGCGGCGCGGCAGGCGAGGTGCGACTGGGACGGTCGTCGGATCCGCGTGTCGCGACGTTGCCCGACTCCAATTCGCGTTTGAAGCGGCGCAGATCGGCGCGCAAATCGGCCGATGTCTGCGTGCGATCCCGTGGATCCTTTTCAATCGTCTTCAGGATGATGTCTTCGAGCCTCGCCGGCACTTCGTC
>DASVFC010000248.1:0-8181 GCA_036380235.1 Vicinamibacterales bacterium | reverse complement strand
GAGCGGATTGTTGCAGTACTCGCTCAACGCACGCGTCAATAGCGCGGTGTTTGTGGGCGGGGACGCACCGCGTCCGCGTCCGGACACGGCGAGCTTTACCATCGACGTCGCGGCGCCGGCACCCGTACCTTCTCCGGCCGGAACGACCCCTCCAGGCATGCGCAGCGCCGACGAGAAGTTCCGCGTCTTCGCGAAAGACGCGGCGCGCGCGCCAGCCCCGGAGCCTGTCGGCACCGAATTCGAGAAGCGTCACGCGACCAGGTTCAAGGGACGCACGTTCGACTGGATGCGGTTTCAGCAGGACGGACAGGACTACCCGACCCCCGATCCACGGCAGCGGCCTGCCGCCGAGATCACCATCACCGCTCTCGATGGTTCGGCACCGCGCACCATTACCTCGCTCGGCTTCCGGCCCGCGAACGTCACGTGGCATCCAGGCGGCGCGACGATAGCTTTCACCGCCGACGAGCAGTGGAGAAACGAACAGGGCTACGAGAGCCCGGACATCTACACCGTCACCACACAAGGCACGGTGACGCGGCTGACCAATGACGGCTACATGTGGAGCGGGCTGGCCTATTCACCGGACGGACATTACCTGCTGGCGGAGCGGACGTTTGGAACGGCGATGATCATCGATCAGAAGTTGTCGCACGGGGGCTCCGACGACTTGATTCTCTGGCCTGCCGATGGAGGGGCTGCGATCAACCTGACCGAGAAGTGGGATCTCGAGCCGAACGCTGCGCGATGGTCCGCCGATGGTGCTCACGTTTACTTCACTGCCGAGAAGGGCGGCACCACGCACGTGTTCCGCGTCGCCGCACGCCCCGCCGCGACCGTGGAGCAAATCACCACTGGCGACCGGCGCCTCGGCAATGTCACCTTCGACAAGGCGATGACCCGGATGTCCTACACCGTGGGCACCTACGACAGCCCGTCCGACGTCTGGAGCGCGCGCATCGACGGCTCGGACGAACGCCGATTGACCGATCTACACGCCGATCTCCGCACTGAGATTGGCATTACGAGGACCGAACGGTTGTCGTGGAAGAGCGCCGATGGCACAACGATCGAAGGCTGGTTGACGTTGCCATATGCCTACGATCGCGCCAAAGGTCCTTATCCGCTCGTCGTCTTCAATCACGGCGGACCGCATTCGGCGGTCGGCTACGGCTTCAACTTCAAGCAGCAGTACTTCGCCGCGAACGGTTACTTCGTGCTCGACACCAATTTCCGCAGCTCGACCGGCTACGGCGATGCGTTCAAGTGGGCGACGTGGGGTGCGTGGGGCACGAAGGACGGCCAGGATGTGATCGCGGGCGTCGACCACGCGATTGCGAACTACCCGATCGATAAGTCGCGCGTCGCCACGATGGGGCACTCGTATGGCGGCTTCATGACCAACTGGCTGATCACGCAGTATCCGGATCGCTTTGCCGCGGCCGCCTCCGGCGCCGGCATCTCGAACTGGATCAGCGATTACGGGACCGCTGATATTTATCGCACCAAGGAAACGGAGTTCTTCGGCACGCCGTGGAACCCTGAAGCGGTGAAGCGAATGGTGGCGCAATCGCCGCTGATGCAGGCCGGACGGGTGCGCACGCCGACGTTGTTCATCCAGGGCGAGATGGATCAGCGCGTGCCGTATGAGGAATCAGAACAGATGTATTTCGCGCTGCGCCGACAGGGCGTTGCCGCGAAGATGATCGCCTACGCGGGGCAGCCGCACGGCATCAGCGGCCACTGGAACAACGTCCACCGCATGCTCAATGAGCTGAAGTGGATCGACAGCTACCTCAAGTCACGAAACAGCGTGACGAATGCGCTCGATCTGGCGAAGGTGCAATAGATCGTGCCCGGCATACAGACCGCATAAGTAGCCGGCACTTTCTTCGCCGCGTTCGGCGTGAACGCCGACGCGTTGCAGATCCGCCGGAGTGGCGCGCGCAATCAAGGCCAGGTTGCCGCGCCGCAACACGCGCAAGGTCTCCAGTGCCTCCGCAGGCTCGGCATCCGCATAATGGAGCCGATCCGCCCAGAGATCCTGATCGTAGCCGGTGAGCGCAGGCCGATCCTGCGCGAGGATCAGCCGCAGACGCCAGCCCCAGACAAGGTCCGAATCCGCGAGATGCTGTAGCACCGCCGCGATCGACCACTTCCCCGGCGCCTCCGACTGGCGCAGCCGGGCCGGTGCCAGCCCCTCAATCGCTTTCGCCGCGGCCGAGGGCGTCTCGCGCAGCACGCTGATCGGATCGCGGCCGCTCACCAGGTCCAGCACGGCCGTCGGGTACTTCGCTCGTTCCTCCGGCGGGTCGATGGCTCTGTTGCTGAATACCGACATGTTTGCCTCCGCCTAACCGATTTTTCCCCACATCGTCTAAGGGGAGCGATGACTTCGAATCCCATGCCGCTGTTGCAGGGAACGCTCGACCTGCTTGTCCTGCGATGCCTTTCGGCCGGGCCGCGCCACGGCTATGCCATCGCAACCATGGTCAGCGAGCAGACCGATGGCAATCTTGCCATTGAAGATGCCGCGCTGTACCAGGCGTTACACCGGCTGCACCGGCAGGACCTCGTTGATGCCGAGTGGGGGCCGTCCGAGAACAATCGGCGGGCCCGCTTTTATTCGTTGACGCCGAACGGCCGCAAACGGCTGCGCGAAGAGACCGCCAACTGGCGCCGCTACGTTCGCGCCGTCGACGCGGTGCTGCAGGGGGCGTGAGATGCGGCGTCCATTCTGGTACCTGCGGCGCCGATCGGTGAAGTCCGAGGTCGACGAGGAGATCACGCTTCACCTCGACATGCGTGTTGGCGAGTTGATCGCCGGCGGCATGAGCCGGGAAGAGGCGAGGCGCGAAGCGCTGCGACAGTTCGGCGATCTTGAAGCGACGCGCGAGTATTGCTTGCGACAGGACGAACAAAGGGAGAACGACATGCAGCGAACGTTGTGGTTACAGGACTTCGCGCAGGACCTTCGCATCGGCGTCCGCAGCCTGTTGCGCGCGCCCGTTCTCACGCTGACCATCATCGTAACCGTTGGCCTCGGCCTCGGTGCCACCGCCGCGATCTTCAGTGCCGTGAGCGCTGCGCTGCTGCGTCCGTTGCCGTACGCGGAGCCGGAGAACCTGGTGCGGATCTACACCGATACGCCGCCGTTCAAGTTCCGGTTCTCGGCGGCCGATTACCTTGCCTTCACCGAACAGCAGACGCGGTTCGAGCGTCACGCCACCTTTACGGATCGCAATGTCAGCTACGCCAACGGCGAGATGGCCGAGCTTCTCCGCACGCGCGTGGTGTCGTGGGGATTCTTCTCCACGCTCGGCATACCGCCGCTGCTCGGGCGTGACTTCAACGAACAGGATGGACGTGTCGGCAGCCCGCAGGTGGCACTCGCGAGTCACACCTTCTGGCAGCAGCGTCTCGGTGCTCGACCCGATGCCGTCGGCAAAACAGTTCTTCTTGACGGAGCCGAGTTCGCCATCGTCGGCGTGCTGCCGCCCGCCGGGGGTCCGCTCGAGCAGCGCTTCGAACTGTTCCTCATTCAGCAGTTCACGCCGCCGCGACGCAAGGGGCCATTCTTCTATTCGGTGATCGCGCGGCTGCGCGATGGCGCGGATCGTTCCGTCGCCGCGGCGGAACTGCACTCCATCAATCGCGCGCTGTTCCCGATCTGGCAGTCGTCTTACCAGGACGACAAGTCGACGTGGAAGATGGAAGACCTCAAGACCAACCTCGTCGGTGATGTCGGCACCCTCGCCGGTCTCGCGCTCGCGGCGGTGGCACTGGTGTGGTTGATCGCCTGTGCCAATGCTTCCAACCTGCTGATCGCGCGCGTCACCAGCCGCCGGCAGGAGCTCGCAGTGCGAGCCGCACTAGGCGCGTCTCGCGGCCGCGTGCTGCGTTATTTGTTCGCGGAGAGCGCGCTGCTCGCGTCGGGTGCCGTGGTGCTCGGTATGACGGTGGCGTGGGCGGGCATGCAGTTGCTGCAAACCCAGGGTGCCGGATATTTTCCGCGGACCCAGGAAATTCGCTTCGACGCGCCGCTGTTGTGGTTAATCGCAACGCTGGCGGCGTCGAGCGCGTTGATCTTCGGCCTGGTTCCGGCGCTCAATGCCACCGGTGGTTCGGTGGATGCGGCACTGCGGTCCGGTCGCACGGTGGCCGGCGGGGCGGGGGTTCGGCAGTTGCGGCGCGGCCTCGTCGCGGCGCAGTTCGCAATCGCCACGCCCCTCCTGATCGTAGCCGCGTTGCTGCTCACCAGCCTCGAGCGGTTGCGACAAGTGGACGTCGGCGTCGATGCGGCGCAGGTGTTAACTGGCTCGATACGATTGCCGGGCGCGCAATACACCGACAACGGCCGCATCACCGCCTTCTGGGAACAATTGCAGCGGAGAATCGAAGGCCTGCCCGGGGTAGTGTCGGTGGCGTTTGCCGACGGCCTGCCGCCGAATATCGCCGGTCAACACAACAACTTCAACCTCGAACAATATCCCGCCGGCCCTGGCGAGTCGCAGCCGGTGACGCCATGGCTGGCCGTGACGCCGTCGTACGTGCAAACGCTTGGGCTAAAGCTGATCGAAGGCCGCCTGCTCGACGCCCGCGACACGCAGCTGCAGATTGAAGAACAGGCGCAGCGGTCCGTGATGGTCGATAGCGCGTGGGCACGGCGCTTCTTTCCGAACGAGAGCGCGATCGGCAAGCGCTTCCGCTCAGGCGGCTGCACCGACTGCCCATGGACCAGCATCGTCGGCGTGGTCAGCGACGTGAAATACGACGGCATCGCGCAGCCGAATGCGGGCACGGTGTACACCGCGATGATGCCTTCACCGGCGCGATTCGTCATCGTCAAGACCCACCGCGATCCGCTGGCCATCGCGTCCGCGTTGCAGCAGGTGATCCGTGAGGTGGAACCGGCGGCGCCACTGTCGAATGTGGCGACGTTGACCTCGTTGTTCGAACAGTCGCTCGGTCGCCCGCAGTCGTTGTCGCTGCTCGTCTCCAGCTTCGCTGCGGTCGCTCTGCTGCTGTCGGTCATCGGCATCTACGGCGTGATGGGCTACTACGTGCAGCAACACCTGAAGGAGATCAGCATTCGAATGGCGCTCGGCGGCACTCAGGGCGACGTCATGAAACTCGTGATCGGTCAAGGGATGACGGTGGTCGTTGCGGGTACGATCGCGGGCCTTGCGATCGCATTCGCGACCACGCGCTTGATGTCGAGCCTGCTGTTCGATGTCGGCGCCGCCGACCCAGGTGCTTACCTGGTCGCAGCCGCCGTGTTGCTCAGCGTTGCGGTCCTCGCCTGCGCCGTACCGGCGTTGAGGGCGATGCGATTGCAGCCGGCGGCCGTGCTGCGTAACGAGTAGTTACACCGCCGCCTTTGCCGCGCGCTCTCGCTCCACCAGCACGCGGCGAAGGATCTTGCCGGACGGCGACTTCGGAATCGCATCCACGAAAGCGACCTGCCGCACGCGTTTGTAGTGCGCCACGTGCGGAAGGAGAAAATCAATGACTTCATCCGCGGTGAGCGGGCCCTTGGGTACGACGATCGCCTTCGGCACTTCGCCGGAATCTTCATCAGCCACGGGGATCACGGCGACGTCTGCAATCTTTGGATGCTTGAGCAGCAGCGACTCGAGCTCCGCGGGCGCAACCTGGAACCCCTTGACCTTGATCAGCTCCTTCAGCCGGTCGACGACCGTCAGGTAGCCGTCGGCATCGATGATGCCGATGTCTCCGGTGTGGAGCCAGCCATCATCATCAACGGTGCGCGCGGTGGCCTCGGGATTGTTCAAGTAGCCCTTCATCACCTGCGGACCTCGCACCCACACCTCACCGCGCTCGCCGGTGGGAGCGTCCTTGCCCGTTTCCGGATCGATGATGCGGCATTCCGTGCACGGCATCAGCAGTCCAACCGTGCCGCAACGCTCCGCGCCGGCCACCGTGTAATGCGTTGCCGGACTGGCTTCGGTCATGCCATAGCCCTGGCGGATCTTCACATTCAGCCGCTTCTCGACCGCTTCGGTGAGCTCGGCTCCAAGCGGCGCTGCTCCCGAAAATAAGTACTTGAGGTGTGGGAACTTGTAGTTGTCCACGGCGGGATGCTTGCCGAGTGCCACCACGATCGGCGGCACGATGTGAGCGCTGACGATAGGCCAGTCCTGCAGCACCTTGAGGAACGGCTCGAACTCGAACTTCGGCATGGTCACGATCGCGGCGCCGCGCATCAGGCCGTGCATCATGATGATCACCATGCCGTAGATGTGAAGGAACGGCAGCACGCCAAGCAGCGCCGGCATCTCGACGTTCTCGATCGCATCGATCTGCTGGAGCTGCGCCACGACGTTGCGATGCGTCAGCATCACGCCCTTTGGCAACCCGGTGGTGCCCGACGAATAAGGCAATGCGACGATATCGTGCGCGGGATCAATTGTTACCGCCGGCGGCTCGGCGTCGACCATGATCGACGCGAGTAGCGGCACGTCCGGCGTCTCGTCGAACGTGAACAACTCAATCTGCTTTTTCGAATGTTCGATCGCAACCCGGGCTTTGTCGGCGAGCGCGTTGACCGTGATCAACATCTTCGCGTTGCCGTCGGCGAGCTGATACGCCAGTTCGTCCGAAGTGCTGACCGGATTCGACGTGTGGACGATCGCGCCGAGGCGGACCGTGGCGAAGAAGGCGATCGGCCAGTCGGGGACGTTCGGCGCCCAGATCGACACGACGTCGCCCTTCTTGATCCCGCGCGCCGCGAGTCCCGCCGCGGTCTTGCGAATCAATTCGACCAATTCGCCGTACGTGATGCGCCGGCCGGTGATTCCGTCGGCCATCGCCACGTTGCCGGAGTGCTGGTTGGCCTTCCCGAGGACCATTTCAAACAGTGAAACGGGAGAAACCGTGATGTCTGGATACGGGCTGCAGTACGCCATAGGGAGCGGGATTATAGTGTTAGGTCGAGGAAATGAACATGGCTCGTATTGCTTTGAGTGCTGTAGTCGCCGGCGTCGCCCTTTTGGGGGTGCAGCTGTCCGGCCAATCCACCTTCCGCTCCGCGTACCACGACTATCGCGTCGCGACGTTCGCCGAGGGCCTGGTGCAACCGTGGTCGATCGCATTTCTGCCCGGTGGCGACACCCTGATCACCGAACGGCCCGGCCGCCTGCGCATCGTCCGCAACGGCAAGCTGCTGCCGAACGCTGTTGAAGGTGTTCCGCAGGTCCTGTTCAACCGCCAGGGCGGGTTGCTCGAAGTCGCGCCGCATCCCGACTTTGCGACCAACCGGTTGCTGTATATCACCTATTCCAAGCAGCTCGGCGAACTGCCACCGGGTTCGAAGGATCCGGTTCCGGCGACCACCGTGCTGATTCGCGGGCGCTTCGAGAACGATCGCCTGACCAACGTCCAGCAGCTATTCCAGTCGGTATCGAAGGGCGCCGGCCACTTCGGCGGCAAGATCGCGTTCGACAAGAACGGTTTCGTGTTCCTGTCGCTCGGCGATCGCCAGGTGCCGCCAGAGGGGGACCTCGAGAAGCATCCCGCGCAGGATCTCACCAACCATCACGGCAAGATGATTCGGCTCCATGACGATGGCCGGGTGCCGGCGGACAATCCGTTCGTGAAGCAGGCCGGCGCGCTGCCGGAGACGTATAGCTACGGTCACCGCAACATCCAGGGTCTCGCCGTTCATCCGCAAACCGGGGAAGTGTGGGCCAACGAGCACGGGCCGCAGGGTGGCGACGAGTTGAACCTGATCCGCCCCGGCTTGAATTACGGCTGGCCGGTGATCGGTTTCGGTGTCAATTACACCACCGGTCTCGCGATCCACTCGGGCACGCATCGCAAGGGCATGGAGCAGCCGTTGCAGGTGTGGGTGCCGTCGATTGGTATTTCCGGCCTGATGATCTACAACGGCGACAGGTTCCCGCAGTGGAAGGGCAACTTCTTCGTTGGCGGTATGGCGGGCCAGCAGGTGGTGCGGCTGGCGCACGACGGCAAGCAATTCACCAACCGCGAATTGCTCGCGACCGGCCTTGGCCGCGTGCGTGATTTGCGGCAAGGTCTCGACGGGCTGATCTATCTGGTGATCGAAGATCGCGACGGCAAGCCCACGCCGGTGCTTCGCCTCGAGCCCGTGGAGCGGCAGACGCGGTAGCGCTTAGCGGCCGCAGTCACGTACGCCGA
>DASVFC010000247.1:0-3665 GCA_036380235.1 Vicinamibacterales bacterium | reverse complement strand
GCGGTGCCGTCGACAGGAACGTCGTCATCTCGCGGGCGTTGCGCGCGACCCACACCTTTGGCGTGGTGATCACCACTGCCGGCGCCGTCAGGTCCGGCACTTCGAGCGTGCGATCCTCCGTGTCCAGCGTTCCGGTGCCGTCGCCCTCGATCGTCAATCGCACGTCGAGCTTGCCTGGCGGCGCATCAAAGGTGACGCTGCCGCCACTGCCGGCGGCGGCGAGCTCGCTCGGGACGCGGCCACGATAAACAATGTCGCCGGACGGCGACGTGGCGAGGACCGTAACCCGCCTTGGCTCGTCGCGCTTCACGCCCGGCGTCGGCGGTAGCGGCTCCCACAGCAGCGTCATTCTGGTCTTGCCGCCATCTCCCCTGTCGTTGCCAATCCAGGTGCGCACGTAACGGCGATTGGTCATCGGCGCGATCGCGGCGAGCGCTTTGCTCACTGCCGGCGGCGGGCCTGGCTTGGGACCGGCCAACGCGCGCTTCACATCGTCCGCGCTGTACGCCCAATACCCCTTGCGCGCGCGCACCTGCACACCGGGCCGCTTCACGCGGACACGAATCTCGTGGAACTTCCCATCCTGCGGCGACTGTGTCGAGTTATAGCCGACCAGGTAATACGCGCTCTGATCGCGCACGATCTGCGTCATGGCGCGCCCGAGATCGTTGCGATTGACGATGGCGCGGCCGTCGGTGTTGTCGGCGAGCTCACGCAGCGTGTTCAGCGAGGCGTTAAGGTAATCCTGGCTCGTCCGCATCGAGATGTTCGTCGAGACGTCGAACTCACCGGCGCTGAGGCCGCGCGGATCGACGGCGTAGATCGAGGTGTTGTTGCGGTTACAGGCGTCGAAGACGTCGCGCAACTCCATCATCATGTCGGTGTCGGCGGAGAATCGCGCGCGGTCCTCGTTGATGTTGTTCTCGGCCGCGAACGGATCGCGTGTAAGGTCGCCGGGCGCCGCAATCCCTCCGGGCAGGTTGCTGCGCAGCTGCGGCGGCAGCAGCGATGTGTAGCCTTCGCTGATCAGGATCAGCGACTTGCGGCCCTCGCGCAACGAACCCAGCTTGGTGCAGATGCCGCGGATCGCGGTCAGCGATACCTGGCGGCGGATCATCTCGATCGCCTGGGGGTTGAGCTTGTAGACATAGCCGCGCTCGACGTCGTTGATCGGCTCGTAGTCGTACTTGCGGCCCATGAACTTCTCGACCGTGTTGATCACGCCCTGGTGGTTGCGGTTGAGCACCACCGCGTCGACCGGGGTCAGCGGATACATGACGCCGACCAGGTCGCCGGGCGCCAGCTGGTTGGCGATGAAGTCCACCACCGGCTTCTTCACCGACATCGAAGTTTCCTTCCGGACGTGATAGTCGTCCAGGAAGAACGTGAAGAGGCGCGAGTTCTCGTCGGCGGCCGCCGTTTCCTCATCGTTGCGCGTGCGGATGGCGCGCGACGTATAGGCCGGTTGCGTAACCGTGTCGATCTTGACCAGGCGGAAGGTCTCCGCCTTCTGCGGCTTGCCGTCTTCGGTGATCTCGAAGTCTTCGAGGGTGAGGTCGGTGACCGGGTTGCCCTGCCGGTCGGTGACGATCACGTCGACCCGCACCGTGTTGATGCCGGCCCGGAACACGGGCTGCTGCGCATCGGGCGAGGCCGGCGTTTGCGGCGCGCCGGCGGAGGCATTTTGCGGCGGCGCCTGCTCGGCCCGGGTGCCGGCCAGCCCGCACAGGATGACGGCGGCGACAACCGCCAGTGTTCGGGTGGGCGTGGTCAGCATGCGTCCCATGGGCGATGATAACATTGACGTTTTCAGGGCGGATTTGGCCGAGAACACGGAGCAGCCCGGAGGCCGCGGAGCCTCCACACTCCGAGCCCTCCGTCCTCCTCCGCGTTCTCCGCAAGGATCAGTACATGAGTCAGACCCTTACCACGGCCGTGCCTGCGCTCACGCGGCTCACCGAAGACGAAACCATTTTCCGCGACAGCGTCTACGAATTCGCGGACAAAGAAGTGCGGCCCCTCGCCCGCGAGATGGACGAGCACGCCAAGATGTCGCCCGCGCTCATCGAGAAGCTGTTCGCGCTCGGCGTGATGAGCGTGGAGATTCCCGAAATTTACGGCGGCGCCGGCGGCACTTTCTTTCATTCGGTGCTCGCCGTCGAGTCGCTGTCGCGCGTCGACCCCTCGGTCGGCGTGCTGGTCGACGTCCAGAATACGCTCGTGATCAACGCCGTGTTGCGCTGGGGCACCGACGAGATCAAGCGCAAGTACCTGCCCAAGCTGGCATCGAACACGATTGGCGCGTATTGCCTGTCGGAAGCAGGCTCGGGCAGTGATGCGTTTGCGCTGGCGACACGCGCCACCGAGAAGGGCGACGGCTTCTCGATCACCGGCCGCAAGCTGTGGATCACCAACGGCAACGAAGCGGATATGTTCATCGTCTTCGCCAACCTCAACCCCGAGGCCGGCTATCGCGGCATCACCGCGTTCATCGTCGATCGCGGCATGCCCGGGTTCACGGTTGGCAAGAAGGAAGACAAGCTCGGCATCCGTGCCAGCAGCACGTGCGAGCTGTTGTTCGAAGATTGCCTGGTGCCGAAGTCGCAGATCCTTGGCGACGTCGGCAAGGGCTATAAGGTGGCGATCGAAACACTCAACGAAGGCCGCATCGGCATCGGCGCGCAGATGCTGGGCCTCGCGCAGGGTGCGCTCGATCACACCATTCGCTACGTCAAGGAACGCAAGCAGTTCGGCAAGCCGATCGGCGAGTTCCAGGGGGTGCAGTTCCAGTTGGCGCGCATGGCGATGGACGTCGAAGCGACGCGCCTGCTGGTCTACAACTCGGCGCGCCTCCGCGACAACGGCCAGCCGTTTCTCACCGAGGCGGCGATGTGCAAGGTGTACTCATCCGAAGTCGCCGAGCGCGTGGCCTCGATGGCGGTCAACCTTTTCGGCGGCAACGGCTTCGTGAAGGAATATCCGGTCGAGAAGCTGTATCGCGACGCCAAGATCGGACAGATCTACGAAGGCACGTCGAACATGCAATTGATGACGATCGCCAAGAACCTGATGGCCTGACGGCTGAGGCGCGGTAGCGGCACCATTCAACACGAAGGACACGAAGGGCACGAAGAAATACTTTTCTAAACGCCAGTGCTGCTAAGCGAGAGCGTTAGCACGAGTCTGCTTCTAGCGTAGGATCACGCGCAACGTCTGGGCGTCGCGCGACAGGCGATCCAGCAAGCTGCCCTTGCCGTAGCCCACGGCGCCCACCACACGAATCGCGGCGTCCACCGCCTGTTGTGCGGCCTTGGCCGCGAAGGCGTGTGCGCGGGTGATGGCGTCTTCGGCGTTCTCTCCTCGATCGAGCATCTGCGCGGCGCTGTAGGTCAACATCCGCGCGGCGGCGACTTCGGTGGCGCCGTCCGCCAGCGCCCAGTGCGGTGCGGTCTGATCGGGATCGGCCTTCACGCCGAGCTTCTTCATCGACGCAATCGTGTAATCGATCGCGGCCCGGCCAACGCCGAGGGCCACCGCGGCCGCGATCAGCCGGGCACGGATACGCTGCGTCTCAGGAATCGACGCCAGCGCCGCCTCGCTGCCTTCAAGGCCAGGGAGCAGCTCGGCGGTGGCAGTCGACTTTCCTCCGACCCCTTCGAAGCCGA
>DASVFC010000246.1:0-5479 GCA_036380235.1 Vicinamibacterales bacterium | reverse complement strand
TGGTCGCGAAAGTGGCGGCCAGCCCCGCGTCCACCGTGCTCCTGACGGGGGAGAGCGGCACCGGCAAGGACCTGGTCGCGAAAACGATTCATTACAGCAGCCACCGCGCGGCGCGGCCGTTCATGAACATCACCTGTTCGGCGCTGCCGGAGACGTTGCTCGAAAGCGAATTGTTCGGCCACGAGCGCGGCGCCTTCACCGGCGCCGACCGGCAGAAGCGCGGGCTGATCGAATCCGCCGACGGCGGAACGGTTTTCCTCGACGAGATTGGCGAGATGGTGCCGCTGCTGCAGGCCAAGCTGCTGCGGTTCCTGGAGGAGAAATCGTTCAAGCGCGTCGGCGGCGCGACCGACGTGAAGGTCGACGTGCGCGTCATCGCGGCGACGAACCGATCGCTCGCCGAGGAAGTGAAGAAGGGCCACTTCCGGGAGGACCTGTATTACCGGCTGAACGTGATGGCTGTCGATCTGCCGCCGCTGCGCGATCGCCGCGACGACATCCCGTTGCTGGTCTCTCACTACGTTGAACAGTTCAACGCCGAGTTCCGCAAGAAGATTCACGGCGTGTCGCCAACGGCGCTCGCGGCGCTGCAGGATTATCCGTGGCCGGGCAACGTGCGCGAGCTGCGCAACGCCGTCGAGCGGGCGATGCTGCTTGCCGAGACGTCGGAGCTCGACGAGCGGCACTTCCCGGTGCTGTCGGCGAAGGCGGGCGAAATTCCCGCCGCGGTGGGATTGCCGAGCGGCGGCATCAACCTCGAAGCGCTCGAGCGATCACTGGTCGTGCAGGCGCTCGAACGCGCCGGGTGGAACCAGACCAGGGCGGCGGCGCTGCTCGGCCTGAACCGCGATCAAATCCGTTACCGCATCGAAAAATTCGACCTCGAAAAGCCGGCTCACTGATCCTCGCCGGGCGAAGACGGCAAGTAGAGCGTGACAATCGTGCCGCCGCTGTCTGGGCACGACACCTGGATCCGCCCACCGTGCAACTCAGTAAGCCGTTTCGCTGTGGCCATCCCCAGCCCGGTGCCGCGCGCCTTGGTGGTCTTGAAGGGCCTGAACAAGTTGGCGCGAATCTCCGCCGGGATACCGGGCCCGCTGTCGGCAATCTCGATGTGGTGCCACCCCTGGTTGGCGCTCAGCGTGATGCGCACCGTGCCGCGGCCCTGCATCGCCTGCGCCGAGTTGATCAACAGGTTTTGCAGCGCGATCGTCAACAGCGTGGCGTCACCGTGGAGCGGCGGTACCGTGCCGTCGATCGAGACGTCGAGCCCGTGAAAGGCCGGGTCGCGCTTGAGCAGGGCCACGACCGACTCCAGCAGCACCCGTACGTCCGTCACCGACAGCTTTGGCGCCGGCGGGCGGGCAAACACGAGCAGGTCCTGGATCAGATCGTTCAGGCCGTCGATGCGGGCAATCACTTCTTTGACAATCGCCGCGTCACCGGTGTTCGACGGCAGTCGCGACCCAATCACCTGTACCGCGCCGCGCACCGCGGCCAGCGGGTTCTTCACTTCGTGCGCGATCACCGCGGCCATCTCGCCCAGGCGCGCGAGCGCCGTGGCTTCGCGCAGCCGCTCCTCGAGCTCGGCTCGTTTCGACAGGTCGTGGAGGATGCCGGTGAAGTGCTTGCTACCGTCAATCTCGAACTCGCCGACCGACAGATGAACGGGAAATTGCGAGCCATCGTGCCGCATGGCCGTGACCGACCGGCCGATGCCGATAATCTTGCGCTCGCCGGTCCGCATGAAGTGGTCGATGTAGCCGTCGTGACGCGACCGATCCGGTTCGGGCATGAGCAGGCTGACGTTCCTGCCGAGCACCTCCGCCTCGCGGTAACCGAACATCCGCTCGGCTGCGTGGTTGAACATCTCGATGCGGCCGCGGGCGTCGATGACCACGATGCCGTCGACGGCGGCGTTAATCACCGCGCCCCAGCGGGCATCGGAGATCCGCAGGGACTCAATGGACATCTTCGGCTCAGGCGGCTGCATTCCGTCCAAGTCTATCGTCTGAGCGCCGCGCGCAGCAGTGGCAACTGCCGCCGGTACGCGGCCGCGTCGGCGTACGGCGTGAAGGTGTGATCGCGACCGTGCCGTCCGCGGACGCGGCGGCCATGCCTGATCGGGCACCAGTATTGTTCGGTGCGAGCGGCGACTTCGGCAACGTAGGCGACCACGCCATTGGCATAGCTGCAGAACATGCAATTGAGCTTCTCGAGCGCGTTCAGGTACGGGAGGCGATGCCGATCGATTGCGAAGTAGTCGCGGCGCCGCACGCGGCGGATGCCCCAGGCGCGAAAGCAGATCCCCTCATAGGCGGTGACCCATACATCCAGCAGCAGGAACGGCACGATCACGCTGTAGACGATCGGCGTAGTCAGCAGGGTGCCTGCGTCGCCGCCGCGAACGTAAGCCCACAGGTCGCGGGGCGACGGCCGATCGGCGTCGAGTCGCCGCACCACGCGCAGCGCCGCGCGCGTCATTCGAGCGCCCCGCCTCTGGCCGCGCGCTGCTTGCGGTACTCGCGATTCGAGTTCCGCTCCGGCCGGCGTGCGAGCAACTCGAGCAGATCGGCCACCGTGACAATGCCGGCCACCTTACCGTTGGCGGACGTCACCACGAGCGATCCGATCGATCGGCCCTTCATCAACGCCGCCGCCCGGCGAATCGGAGTCCTCGTGGTAACTGTTATCACGGGAGCGGTCATCAGATCGGCGACCGTCCTGTCGCCAAGCACCTTGGGCAGCTTCGAGCCGCCGAGGTCGCGCTCAGAGACAATACCCTGTAGCTCTGAACCCTGCGTCACCACGAGGTGTCGGATCTTGTGTTGGCGCATCCGCGTTTTTGCCTCCGACGCATGGACGGCGGGCTTCACGGTTTCGACGTCCTTGTTCATGACTTCGTAGACTCTCATGGGCTCCTCCGGTCGTGGCTGCTGCCATGGCGGGCTGCAAACCACTTGCCGTGGGGTGCCACGCGGTCCCGCGTCGCGCCGCCGCGAATTTTCCCTGACTAGCCGCGAACTTCCCCGCGCGCGGTCCGCTCCCGGAGCGGCCGTTTGCGCCCGAAACGATTGCCGCCGCGCTGGCACGATCGATGCTCCGCCAGGGATATCAAGGAAAGGAGCACCGTGATGAAGTCCCTCGCTGCCGGCGTCATTGGGTTGCTGATCACGACCGGGGTGGCTGCGGCCCAGACACCCGCGGAACGCGACGCGATCCTGCGTGACTTTCAGCGGCGCGCGGCGGAATACAGCACGCAACATCATTGCCTCGACATGTTCCCCGAGGCGTTGAGCGCGTCGACGCCCGCACCGCAACTGTTCACGCCGCCGGTGGCGATGGTCTTCCGCCAGCTGATTGCAAATGCGCTCGCGGCCGTCAACACGGCAACCGCGTGGCGTGGTTCGGGCGTGCCCGATCATCGCGCCCAGGTGCTCTCCCCGCTTCCCGGGGACGCGACCGAGATCCCGCCACCGCTGGCCAAGGCTCTTCCAGCGCTGCCGGCGGAGTTGGAGTACCGGTTCGTGGACAACGACCTGGTGCTGCGCGATCGGACAGCCGGCGTGATCGTCGCAGTGCTCCGGAACGCCGTGGGCGTCGCCGCGTTGAAATGAGGATTGCCATGAACTTGCACAGCAACGAACCCTGCACGATCTCGACGTTCCGCCCGTTCAACGAGCTGCAATTGCTACACCGCGTGCGCGGTGAGTTTGCCGAAATGCCCGGCATGCGGCTCACTATTGAACAGGCCATGCGGCTGTGGTCGCTCGATCGAGTTACGTGCGAGAGGTTGCTGGACGAGCTCGTGGCAATCCGCTTTCTCGAGCGCGACGCCTTCGGCCGATACAAGAAGGCCCACGCCAGCTACTGAAGGCGGGCGGGGAAAGGTGGTGGGTCATGCGTTGGATTGCAATCGCGTTCTTGAGCAGCACGGCCGTGGCGGGCTGCGCGTCGCTGACCGTCAGCTCGCACGTGGAGCGCGGCATCAATTTCGCCGAATACGTCACCTATGACTGGGGCCGGCGCGACAGCCTGCCGGTTGGTGATGCGCGGCTGGACAACAACGAGTTCTTCCGCGACTACGTCGAGGGCGCCATCGAAAAGCGGCTCGCGGCAAAAGGCTACGAACGCGCCACCGGCGCCGAGCCCGACGTGGTGATCCACTACCACGCCACCGTGGCGCAGAAGCTTGATGTACGCGATGCGGATAGTTCCTTCGCAAATTGCTTCGACGAAGACTGCGCCGCGCGCGTCTCGGAGTTTGAACAGGGTACATTGGTCGTCGATGTCATCGATCGACGCACCAACCGGTTGATCTGGCGCGGCTGGGCGCAAGACACCATGACCGGTGTCATCGACAACCAGGACCGCCTCGAACGCCAGGTTGACGAGGGCGTGATGAAGATGATGCAGCTATTGCCGCGCGGCGGCGCCGCGTTGCGATAACCAGTCCCGGTCTCGATCGCAAAGGCCGCATCACCGGCGGCGCGGTTTGAGACCCTTGGCGAGCGCGCCACGAGGTGCGGAAGATGGCGGCCCATGGCGCGCCGCCTGCCATTCGGATCGGCAGGGGAAAATGCGGCGCGTATGGGTGTCATCGGTCGTGGTTCTCCTCTTCGCCGCCACCGCGGCTGCGCAGGGGCAGCCACCAGCCGTCATCGTTGGCGGAAGCCGCGCATATGTCGTCACTAGCGGCGACACGTTAGCGTTGATCGCCGCGAAGCATGCGGTGACCACCGCGTCGATCGTCGAACGCAATGGACTGACGCCATCCGGCCGCCTGGCCGTCGGGACCACGCTCGTCATCGACAACCCACACATCGCCAGCGTCGACCCACGGGTCTCGATCACGATCAACGTGGCGCAGCGCATGCTGTTCTTTGCGACCGGTGACGAAGTGCTGGGATTTCCCATCACCGTTGGGTCGCGCGCCTGGCCGACGCCGCTCGGCGATTTCACAATCAGGCAGAAGGAAAAGGACCCGACCTGGGATGTCCCGATCTCGATTCAACGCGAGATGGAGGCGCACGGCAATCCCGTCGTCACCAGCGTACCGCCATCGCCTGACAACCCGCTCGGCAACCGATGGCTCGGCCTCTCGATTCCGGGTGTCGGCATCCACGGCACCAACGCGCCGTCGAGCATCTATCGCTATGGCAGCCATGGCTGCATTCGCATGCATCCCGAACACATCATCGAGCTGTTCGACCGCGTCGCGGTCGGTATGATCGGCGTGCTCAAGTACGAGCCGATCGTGATGGCCGTCATCGATGGCCGCGTCTGGTTGGAGGTACACCCGGATCCATATCGACGCGTGAGCAATCCAATCACACAGGCTCGCGCCATAGCCGCGAGTCTCGCGGCAACGGAACTGATCAACTGGCCTGCCCTGGAGGCGGCGTTGCGCCGCCGCGACGGCCGCGCCGAGGATGTCACTCGACGCGTGCCGTCCCGCTGATGGGACAGATCGATTCTG
>DASVFC010000245.1:0-2431 GCA_036380235.1 Vicinamibacterales bacterium | reverse complement strand
CCGGATTTCGCATTGCTGAGCGCCGTCTGCAACCAGCGCAGTTGGCGCGCGACATCACCCATTCCCTGCCAGCGCTCGTTGGGATCCTTGGCGAGGCAGGTATGAATCAGATCGTCGAGTCCGGCCGGCGTGACCGGCACGATCGTCGACACGCGCGCCGGCTCGTCGCGCAGAATCGCACTTAACACCCGCGCCGGTGTCTCGGCTTCGAAGGCCTTCAGGCCGGTGACCATCTCGAAGAGCACCGCACCAAACGCAAAGATGTCGGCGCGCGTGTCGACGTCGCGCCCATCGAGTTGCTCAGGCGCCATGTAGTGCAGCGTGCCGAGCAGCGTGCCTTGCGTGGTGAGCGCGGTGCGATCGTCGCCAGCCACCGTCACCCCGTTTACCGATCCGCCAGCGGTCACGGTTCGCGCCAGCCCGAAGTCGAGCAACCGCGCGCCGGCGCGCGTCAGCATGATGTTGCCGGGCTTGAGGTCGCGATGCACGATGCCGGAACGATGCGCAGCGGCGAGGGCCTCGGCCACCTGGATGCCGACGTCAAGCGTTTCCTTGATCGAGAGCGGTCCACGCGTCAGCCGTTGTGCCAGCGTCTCGCCCTCGAGAAACTGCATCACCAGGAACATGCCGCCGCCAGCGTCGTCCGGCAGCACGCCAACGTCGTAGAGCGGGCAGATGTTCGGGTGCTCGAGCCTGGAGATGCTGCGCGCTTCGCGCTCGAAGCGTTCACGGCGTACAGGATCGACAGCCAGCGCCGCCGGCATCACCTTGATCGCGACGGCGCGATCCAGACGGGTGTCGGCGGCGCGATAGACCTGCCCCATTCCGCCTTCGCCCACCAGCGCGTCGATCCGATACGGCCCGAGCTTCTGGCCGATCATGAGGGACTGACCCCATGGGCTACGGCGGGACGCAGACGAGTGCCGGATGGCAGCATCGGTGGATTGGACGCACCGATGCCGCGACTGGTTTACGTATTAACGCGCGGGAACAACAAACCGCGGCGCTCGTATTTCATTCGATGAGCGTTCGCGCCGGATCGACGCGTGACGCCCGCCGCGCCGGCACGTAGCACGCGGCCATCGCGGTGGCCGAGAGCAAGATCGCGGCAACGGTCAGGGCGATTGGATCCGACGCCGGCACGCCATACAACACCGCCGACAACGATCGCGCGGCGAACAATCCCGCGCCGAGCCCGGCGACGACACCGACTGCGGTGATGATGCCGCCTTCCCGCATTACCAGCGTCACTATGTCGGCGCGGCTGGCGCCAAGCGCTACGCGGGTGCCGAGCTCGCGGGTGCGGCGGCGGACGCTGTAAGCCATCACGCCATAGATGCCGATGGCCGCAAGCGTCAACGCCACCGCGGCGAAGCCGGCCAGCAACCGCATCGCCAACTGCGTCACGGCGGTTGATGCGGATGCCACTTCGTCCATCGAGCGCACGTTGTGCAAGACGATCGAGGGTTCGAGGGTTCGCAAGGCCGTGCGCACCGCCGGGTATGCGGCAAGGGGATCGCCGGTGGTGCGCATGAACAAGGTCGACTGCGAATCGGCGAAGCGCGCGAACGGCAGATACATGTCCGCGCGTGGCCGGTCGGTCAGCGCGCCGCGGCGGATGTCGCCGACGACGCCGACGATCTCGAACTCGCCGTTACCGCTGCGCAGTCGATGGCCAATCGGTGACTCGCCGGCAAAATACTGGCGCGCAATTGACTCGCTGATAATGACCGGCGGAATCGGCACGGTGGCGTCGCGATCCTCGAATAGCCGACCCTCGCGCAGCGGAATGCCCAATGCCTCGAAGTAGCCGCGCGTCGATGCCTGCCACCCGACATCGGGAGGCCGCACGCCCTTTTCAACCGGACGATCGACGCGCTCGAACGGGATGGTCCAGTTGTTACCAGTGAGCGGCATCACGGCCGCCACGCCGGCGGCTTCGATCTCGGGCAACGCGGTCAGCGCCGCGAAACCGCGTGAGTACAAATCGCCGCGCGCCTGCGGCGACGGATAGCGTGCTGCCGGCAGCGCGACCTGGACGGTCAGCACATTTGCCGTGCGAAAACCAGGATCGACGGCGATCAGGTTGGCGAAACTGCGCAGCGTGAGGCCGGCGCCAACGAGCAGGATCGCGGCGAGCGCAATCTCGGCGCCGACCAGCCACGACGCCGCCCTCCTCGCGCCGCCACTCATCGTCGTGCCTCGCGTCACCGCGAGGGCGGACCGTTGCTCGTGTTGCGCGAGGCTGAGGCACGCGATGGCTCCGAACAGCAGGGCCGACACGACCGACGCCGCAAACGAAAACGCCACCACAGGTACGCTCAAGCCGACATCGAGAAGCGCAGGAATGCGAGTGGTGCCGGGTACCAGCGCCGCCAAGGCCGGCGCCAACTGCCATGCGACCACGACGCCGACGATGCCGCCGGCGATG
>DASVFC010000244.1:0-8506 GCA_036380235.1 Vicinamibacterales bacterium | reverse complement strand
CGGGCCGACTCGCCTGGCTGATAGCTCTTTCGGTCCGCGAGCAGTTCGAGATAGCGATCGCCGCTGTCGTCGGTGACCTCGCTTGGCCCCGGCACCCACACCCATGCGAACTCCTCCACCATGCGATCGGCGCTCGGCGCGGTCACACGTACTCGAAAGGTCCCGGATTGATTCGGCAAAGTGAAACGCGCCGTTGCTGTTCCGTCAGCGCCGGTCGTTGCCGACGTCGTGGCCACGGCAGTGGCCGTCGGCTCCGAGTAGTAACCGCTTCGATACGAGAGGTGTTCGAGCGTCAGCGATATTGGAACGCTGGCTTGTGGAACGCCCATGTAATCGATCGCGCGCACCGACAGATCCACTGGCGCACCTGCTCGAAACACCGACTGTGTCGTCTGCGCAGACACCATGAACGACCCGTAGGTGGCGTGGATGATGGTGTTGCCCGAGACCTCCCGATTGGCCGCGTCCATCACCTGCGCTTCGATGCGGGCGCTGTAGTCGCGACGATCGTCGGCCACCGCGAGCGGGATGCGGAGCTCGGCTTTGCCATCCGCATCGAGACGCAACGTGCCTTCATTCGTCTGCGTGCCGCCATAGAAGAAATCGGTCTCGCCCACTTCGAAGCCGCTGTCCCACCGGAGCGGGGAGAAGTAAGGCTGCTGATTCACCACGTAACGCAGCTGCGCGTTGGCCACCGGCTGCCCGAAGTAGTAGCGCGCCTGCACGATGACGACGGCGTCGCGGCCCTGCACGACGAACCGTGATGCCGGCGTGAGGATCACTTCGAATTCCGGTTTGCGATATTCCTGGACTTCGAAGGCGCCCGAGGCCTGGACGTCGCCACTCTGGATGCGAATGGTGTAGTAGCCGAGCGCGGCGGTTGATGGCACCGGGAACGCGGCGTGAATCGCGCCAAACGGATCAACTTTCACCCGACGCCGGAACACGACCTTGTCGTTGGGATCGGAGGCGACGATCTCAGCCTCTTGCCGATCGAACGGCGCCACCGCATCGAGCTGTCGCCAGCGCAAGATGGCTTTGACGTTGACATTGTGCCCCGGTCGGTAGATCGGCTTGTCTGTATAGACATACGCAGCGAGCTCGCGCGCCGGCTGCTGGAGCGCCCATGCCCCTGGATCAGTTGCTGCCATCTGATCGCCGCAGCGGGCCACGCCGACCACATCATCGAACTTCTCATCCGGCAGTTTGGCTTCGAACAGACCGTCGGAGGAGCTCGTGCCTTCGGCGATTGTCTGCTTCGAGACGATGACCTTGATCTCGCAATTCGCCATCGGCTCGCCGCTGAAACGATTGGCGGCGAAGAACAGCAACTGGCCGGGTGATGTCTTCGTCACCAACCCGACGTCCGACACCATCACGATGGTGTAGGCGCGCAGCAAATCGCTGACGGCTTCGACGACGTAAATGCCGGGTTGCCTGAGATCGACCGGCACACGCCGCACCTCGGCGTCGCGGCGATTCGGCAGCAGTTCGCGCCACGTGGTGACCACCTGGTCGGGGTTGAGCAATGGCACTTGCGCGAACGTGTTCGCATTGAGAACCACTCGTTGCGCGACCTCGGTCCGGTCAGAAGCGGCGCGGCGGGCGAGACGGTAGTCGTGGCTGGCCTGCGCGCGCGCGAACCGCCGGATCTCCTGCCGCCGATCGCGTTTCCAGTCGGCGATGCGTTCGATCCACGTCCGTTCCTGCCGCACGTTTGGCTCCGACGTACCAACCTGGTGTGGATCGTCGAGGCCGGCAAAGAACGCGAACGGATCGCGCACCTTGTAGACGCGGAAATCGAGTTGCGCCAGCCTGCGGAACGTCAGGTAGATGTGCGGCGCATCGCGAGTAGTGAAGGATTCGCTCGTCGACAGCGAAAACGCCGGGCGCGTATCAGCATCACCCTGCGCCGACGCCGGTGTCGCGAGCGCAAACGATAACAGAGCACCAAGAAGTAGACGCGCGATCATAAGGTGTTGAGGCGGAACACGCCGATGAATTGTGGATTGGCCGTGACCGGCCGCCAGCGCGGCGCGGGATGCTGCATCAGCGTCGACAATCGAACCTTCCGCACTTCGCCCGGACCGTTCTCGATCGGGCCGGTGTGATACACGACCCAATCATCGCCCTCGCTTTCGAACAGCGAGCGGCCGACGAAGACCATCAGGTGATCCGGAAACTGCTGGCCGGGCTGATGAAAGTAGAGCAGGTCACCGGGCCGTAATGCGCTGGTGTTGCGGCCGACGCTGCGGCTGTTGAGGCGAATCAACGTGTTCGCGTCGGCAAACTCCGCGTAGCCTGGCGTTGGCGCGGTGTTGACGAGAAACAATGGCCAGCCCTGCGGCGTGGGACGCGGTGCGCTGCGGACGTCGGCAAACCGCGGCACGAACGGAAGTTGCGACTGTCGCAGCCACTCCGGCGTGTGCGCACGCAACGCTTCGCGAAACGCGTGGCGCACGAGCGCCGCGCAATCGATCACATCCGGCGTGGTGCGCTCGAACTGCGCGTCGGCGAGCAGGACGAACCAGGATCGAAACGCGGCGCGATCCGATTCATCGGCCAGACGCACCTGCGCCGCGAGCGGCGCGCTCGTCGCGACTACCGCGAGGGTCGCCACGACCCAGACTCGTATCATTGCACCGCTCGCACCCGTCGCACCCGTCGCACCCGCTGCACCCGCTGCACCCGCGCTCTTCATAGCCTGACGATAAATCCCGACCAGCGGCCGGCGATCCACCGTTCGCGCAACTTGCCGCCGTGAGCGTCGATGATTGCCCCGGCGATCGGCAGCAGCATGCCAAACCCGCCTCGCGCGACGTCGACCGGTTGATCGACAATCTTGCCGCGCAGCAGCGACCGTGGCGTTACCCAGACGTAAGCCGCGCTCTTCGATCGGGTCAGGCGCAGGTCTATCGTCGCCGCGCCGGTTTGCGCGCGGGCGAGCACATCGATCAGGGTGCAGAACGCCGCCCGCATCCGTACTTCGTCGACGCGGCGGCGGACGTCGGCGTCGGCGACGACATCGAGCTCCACGTCGTGGCTGGCCGGGAGTTCCACCGCCTGGACCGCCTGCTGCAGCACCGATCGCAGCGACATCGATTTCAGCTTCAACGTCAGCGGCACCGCTTCGTCGGTGAGGCGCGCCAGCTCGCCGACCTCGTCGAGAAGGGACACCAGCTTGTCGGCGGCGCGGATGGCGTCGCCGATGACCTTGCGGGCGCGCTGGTTGAGCGACGGGTCGTGATCCAGCGTTCGCAGGCAGCCCCGGACCACTCCAGTAGGGTGGCGCAACTCATGTGACGTCAACGACAACAGAGCCGCAAGGGCTGCGTCCGGCATGCCGCAGTGTAACGCGGCGGCCCGGCCGGCGTCTCAGGGTGTGGGTTATCATCGAGGGCAAGGGTTACCTATGCTGATCAAGAAGCCAGCGGATGTTCGCGAGTCGGAGGTCACGCCGAAGGAGTTGTTCCTGAAACGGCGCGAGTTCATTGCTGCCGCCGGCGTTACCGCCGCCGCGGTCGCCACCACCGGCCTGGGCGCCTTTGGCGCCGAAGAAGTGGCGGCTCAGAATCCGAACGCGCAGAAGCTGGCGGCGAAGAAGAACGTCGCGCTGAGCACGGACGAAAAGCTCAACTCGTATAAAGACGTCACGACCTATAACAACTTCTACGAGTTCGGTCTCGACAAGGGCGACCCGGCGCGCTACGCGCATTCATTGCGGCCACGGCCGTGGTCGGTCGTGGTCGAGGGGCAGTGCGGCAAGCCCGGCACCTACAACATCGAAGACATCCTGAAGTGGGCGCCGCTCGAGGAGCGCATCTATCGGCTGCGTTGCGTCGAAGCGTGGTCGATGGTGGTGCCGTGGATCGGTTACCCGATGAGCGAGTTCCTCAAGCGTTTCGAGCCGACCTCGCGCGCGAAGTTCGTCGAGTTCAAGACGCTGGTGGATCCGAAGCAGATGCCGGGCCAGACTGAACCGGCGCTGCAGTGGCCCTACACCGAGGGCCTGCGCATGGACGAAGCGATGCACCCGCTCACGCTGCTCGGGCTCGGGCTCTACGGCGAGGTGCTGCCGAACCAGAACGGCGCGCCGATTCGCCTCGTCGTGCCGTGGAAATACGGCTTCAAGAGCATCAAGTCGATCGTGCGCGTACGGTTCATCGAGAACGAGCCGCTCAATACCTGGAAGCAGCAGCAGTCGCAGGAATACGGTTTCTACGCCAACGTCAATCCACAGGTCGATCACCCGCGGTGGTCGCAGGGCAGCGAGCGGCGTCTCGGCGAGTTCTTCCGGCGCAAGACGCTGATGTTCAACGGTTACGGCGATCACGTGGCATCGCTTTACGCAGGGATGGATCTGCGTAAGTTCTACTGATTGACTCCCACCCAATGGCGACGACGGGTCTTCAAGCCCGTCGTCTGGGTGGCGTGCCTGGCGCCGCTCATTTACCTGATTTACAGCCTGTATCAGGATCTCGGCGCCAATCCGGTGGAGACGATCACCAACACCACCGGCATCTGGACGCTGCGCCTGATCATGGTGACGCTGGCCATCTCGCCGCTGCGGTGGCTGACCGGCATCAATCAGCTAATCAACTATCGCCGCCTGATCGGACTATTCGCCTTTTTCTACGGCTTCCTGCACTTCTTCACGTATTTCTTTCTCGATCACCAGTTTGATTTCGTGGGCATGTGGGAGGACGTGCGGTTGCGGCCGTACATCACCGCCGGCTTCATCGCCTTCGTGTTGATGATTCCGCTCGCGTTGACGTCGACGAATGGATGGATCCGGAGGCTGGGCGGCCGGAACTGGAACCTGCTGCACAAGCTGATTTACATCACCGCCATGGCGGCCGTGCTGCATTACTACTGGAAGGTGAGCATCAAGTTGCCGCCGACCAACCCGATGATCTACGCGGGAATCGTGGCCGTGCTGTTCGGTCTGCGGTTCTGGCGTTCCTTGGCGCGGCGACGGGCATCCGAGCGGTAAAGATCGCCGCACCGCCGGCGATCGGATCGATCACCGGCGGTCAGCGCGAGTAATTGCGCCGCGACGCGTCCGACAGCAACGCCGGGCTGAACACGTCGCCGCATTTCAGGCAGCGCCAGTAGCTGCTTGCGGTCGGCTGCTTCGACGCCGAACTGGTATCAACCGATCGACAATTCGGACACGCCGGCGGGTGCTCGAGCGATGGACGCTTGGCGGTGGAACTTGCCTGTTTCGGTAGACTGGCCATGACCCCTCCCGCGACTGTGCTTAGTTGAGGGCTGCTCCATCGCAGGGCTCAGGAAAGCGTGTTGGTAAGCAGTCAGTATGACGCATCCCAACGCCGGTTGCCATCACCGTTTGTGGCCGGTCGAAACCTCTACGCCGGGTGCAGCCGCTGCGGCGACCGTCGCGCGGCGGCGAACTGCAACGTCGCAAACACCTCCACCACCAGCGCTACGGCGATGATCAACGCGCGGCCGATCGGATCGAGCGCCGGCCAGAACATCACCAGTACCGCGACGCTGAAGATCACCCATGACGCGTCCGCCGCGGCAAGCGCCAGCAACGTCGCACGCGACATTACGTCCTGCCGCGCTGCAATGGCCATGACCCCGGCATAGACGATGAAGCCGATCGCGATTAGGTCCAGCAGCAGCGGCGATTCAAGGCCGAAGTAGGGATACAACACAGCCCGGGCGGCGAGCATGAGGACACCGCTTGCGGCGGTGGCGATCGCATTGGTCAGAACAATCTTGTTGGCAGTTAGATTCATGGTTACAGCCTCCTGATGGTCATAGCGTTGCCCTATCAGGTCATCCCAGCAATTACCTGCGAGGTAATGCCGAACGGCAAGGTTTGGCGCACAATAGCGGCCGGGGGATCGGACATGACCGCCGAGCTGCGCTACTCCATCCGACAGTTGATCAAGTCGCCGGGCTTCACGTTCGTTGCGGTGCTGGGGCTCGCGCTCGGCATTGGCGCCAACGTGGCGCTGTTCAGCGTGGTGAATTCAGTCTTCCTGCGCCCGCTCGAGTATCCCGAACCGGATCGACTGGTGCGCCTCAGCTCGACCAATCTCGAGCAAAACCTGATTCGCTCCGGGTTCTCTCACCCACGCTTCCTCGAAGTGCAGGCGCGTCAGCAGGTGTTCAGCCACCTGGCCTTGTCGGCCTTCAATGCCTTCACCCTGACCGGCCGCGGCGACCCGGAACAGGTGATCGGCTTGTATGCATCGGCAGAGACGCTGCCGGCGTTAGGACTCGAGCCGCTGATCGGCCGCAACTTCAGCGCGGTCGAGGATCGGCCGGGCGGCGAGCACGTGGTGTTGATCGGCCACCAGTTCTGGCAACGGCACTTCAACGGCGATCGCGGCGCGATTGGGCAAGCGGTGACGCTCGACGGCAGACCTTACACGGTGATTGGTGTGCTGCCGCCGGCAGCGTCGACGTTTCCCTTCGCCAACCTCCAGGTGTGGGTGCCGAGGCCTGCGGAAGTGCCGTACCTGGTCCCGTCCCAGTTGAACAATGGCGGCTTCTTCTTCCAGTTGATGGCGCGGCTGCGTCCAGGCGTGTCGCTGGAACAGGCACGCGAAGCGATGAACGTGATCGCCGCCGGCTATCGCCAATCGCATGCGAGCAACGTCGACGCGCCATCGCAGATCGAGGTGGTGCCGCTGCTGGAAGACGCGGTGGGGCAGCAGCGGCAAGGTTATTTGATGTTGTTCGGCGCGGTGGCGTGCGTGCTGTTGATCGCGTGCGCGAACATCGCCAACTTGCTCCTGGCGCGATTCGCGGGACGCCGCAAGGAGATTGCGGCGCGTTTCGCGCTCGGCGCCAGCCGCGCCGACGTCGTGCGCCAGCTCGTCACCGAGAGCATGCTGATCGCGATCCTTGGCGGCGCCGCCGGCCTGCTGCTGGCCGCGTGGGCGGTGAGCGGCATCGTGACGTTCGGCGCCGACCTCATTCCCCGTGCCGCGGACATCGGCCTCGATCCGATCGCACTGGGCTTCACGCTGCTCATCACCTTGGTCACCGGCCTCGGCATCGGCGTACTGCCGGCCCTACAAGCCTCGGGCGTGAACGTTGTCGAGACCCTCAAGGACGCGAGCCGCGGTTCGACCAGCGCCGGGCAGAAGCTGCGCGGCGGCCTGCTCGTGGCCGAGGTGTCGTTGTCGCTCGTGCTGTTGATCGCCGCCGGATTGCTGCTGACGAGTTTTGCGCGATTGCAGCGTGTTGAACCGGGCTTCAATCCGGAAGGCGTGTTCAGCGCGCAACTCGTGCTGCCGCCGCAACGTTACAACCGCGAGAGGCTGGTCGCGTTTTACGAGGCGTTATACCAGCGGCTGTCGACAATGCCCGGCATCGAGTCCGCAGCGTTGACCGACCGCGTGCCGCTTACCGGCGGCGCCGCACCGGCGCCGGTCGCGGTCATGGGACGCGCGTTGCCACCGATGAGCGAACGGCCATATGCCAATCGCCACCTCGTGTCGCCGAAGTATTTCCAGACGCTCGGCATTTCCATTCGCGCGGGCCGCGATTTCGATGAACGCGACAGCTCGCGCGTGCCGCACGTCGCGATCATCAACGAGACGTTCGCGAAGGTGCATTTCCCCGGCGAAGATCCGATCGGGCGCACCTTGATCACCGGCATGGGCCAACTGCCGTCGCAGGTGGTGGGCATCGTGGCCGATGTTCGCAGCAACGGTCTCAACACGCCGCCGCAGCCCGACTATTTCCTGCCGGCGTTGCAGCGTCCGGAAGCGTTCACCAACATCCTGATCCGTACCGGCAGCACGCCGATTGCGATGGCGGCAGTGGTGCGCGAAGCGTTGCGCACGATCGATCCCGATCTGCCGCTGCTGCAACCAACCACCGTCGAGGCGCGCATCGCCCAGACCATTGCCAACCAGCGGCTGGCGCTGGTGCTGCTGGGCGCGTTCGCGGCGCTGGCGTTATTGCTCGCGAGCCTCGGTGTCTACAGCGTGATGGCGCACCTGGTGGCGTTCCGCACCAGCGAGATCGGCATCCGCATGGCCCTCGGCGCCACGCAGGGGGCGGTGCTGCGCATGGTGCTCGGCCATGGCCGCAAGTTGACGCTGCTCGGCATCGGCATCGGCATCCTCGGCGGTCTCGCGATCTCGCGATTGATGCAGCAGGTGTTGTTCGAGGTGGATTCGGCGGACCCGCTGATCTACCTCGTAGTTTCGGTGCTGCTGCTGCTCGTCGCGGAACTGGCGTCGTTCCTGCCGGCACGGCGCGCGACGCGGATCGATCCGGTGATCGCGCTACGGATGGAGTGACAGCTGACACTTGAGGGGGAACTGCCGGTTGAGGGGGAACTTCTGACGCTTGAGGGGGAGCCCTCTGACGCGCGCTTGAGGGGAGCCCTCTGACGCTTGAGGGGAGCCCTCTGACGCTTGAGGGGAACAGACACTTGAGGGGAACCGACACTTGAGGGGAACCGACACTCGAGGGGAGCTGATACTTAAGGGGGACCGACACTCGAGGGGGAACG
>DASVFC010000243.1:0-4551 GCA_036380235.1 Vicinamibacterales bacterium | reverse complement strand
GAGCCGCGTACGCTCATCGTGAACTGGCCGAGCACGAACGGCGTCACCGCGGTGCCGGGAAGCAGCAACGCGCGCGACGGCGTGTTGCGCACCGGCGTCGGGATGGCATCGAGGATGTCTCGATCGACCACGAACTGGGCGGTGTTGTTGCTGACGTCGACTGTGGGAGTGCCGGAAACGGTGATGGTTTCTTCGAGGGTGCCGACTTCGAGGTTGGGACTGACCGTGGCGTTGAAGGTGCCTTGGATCAGGATGCCTTCACGCCGGACGGTCTTGAATCCCGTCAGCGTATACGTGGCGCTGTAGGTTCCGGGCGGCAAGTCAACTATGCGGTAGTTACCGTTCGAGTCGGTGACGGCTTGCCGCGTCTGTTCGATCAACGCGGGGCTCGCGACTTCAACGGTCACGCCCGGAAGCACGGCGCCGCTCGGATCCTTGACTGCTCCGGTAATGCTGCCCTGAGCCCGGGCAACGAGTGGAAACACCACCAAGCTTGCAAATACTGCCAGACCAACGACGAGGATCTTGCGCATCGAGTTCCTCCGGGACCAGACCAGTTGTAACGGGCGACCGGAAGGTAGCACCAGCACAGCCGGGGGTCAAGGCGGAACCCGGGAGGCTGGCAAAGGTTTGTGGAATAGTTAGTTGCCAATGTGGCACGTGCTTGCCGTGATTGCCGCGTGGTGGCCAAGCCGCCTAAGCGGCGTCCTCGACGGTCCCCCGCTCGATACCATTCCCGAGGCGTTGATCCTCGGCCTCGTCATCCCGGTCCTGGTCTGGGCTCATCCCGCATTCTTCAATCGCATCGTCCCGCGGCTGATCGTCTGCCTCATCCTGCTGGTGAAAATCGGCGGCACGTTCACGCTCCAGCAGCAGGGGCTGTGTCTGACCTTTGCGCCGCCGAAGCCGATGATTCGTGAGAGCACCGGCAAGCCGCATGCGTGGGACATGCGCGCCGACTGGCTGGCCGACGATCCGGTGTGCTCGGCGGTGATGACGCGCAGCTACCGTGATACGCGCGAATTGCCGGTGTGGTTCTACAACCTCGCGCCCCCCGACGACGCGCCGCATCGAGGGGGATATGGGTTCGGCGAGATCCACGTGCGCGAGACCTTTTTGGGGTTTCTCGACGTGCCGGACAATGGCACCTTTCAGCTGCTGACCGGTCCGGCGACCAACGCGACGCTGCGTATCGATAATCGGGTGATTGAGCCGGTGGAACCCGGCCGCCACGAGGCCGCGCTCGTGCGCGGCACGCACGTCGTGCAGCTCGACGCCGTCCTGCTCAGCAAGCATTGGCCGATTGTGCCGACGTGGAACGGCATCGAGATGGGGTCGATGCGTTTTCCCGCAACCACTGTCGGGCCGCCGACGTGGCGTGATCGGCTCGCGCGGCCCTATCTGAATTGGGTGCTGACCGTGTTACTGGCCGTGTTGATTGCGTGGTGGAGCGCCAGCTTCCTGCTCCGGCTTCGCGATCGGGCGTTGGTGGTGTGGTCGGCGGCCGCCTCCGCCGCGGTTGCGATCGCCGCGATGTATCTTCCGGCGCAGGCACCTTGGTACACGGTCGCGGTGCTGGCGCTGTCGACGCTCATCGCCTTTCGCGCGCGCTATCGCACCCTGTTCGGCGCCTTCATGCTGGTCGGCGTGCCGTGGTTGGCGTATACCGCGGCGGCCAACGTTTACCAGATTGGCCGCTGGACGTTATACGGGGAAGGCAACGACAACTTCCTGTTTCAACGGTATTCGTATCGCGTCTTCATGCAGCACTACTGGCTCGAAGGCGGGCAGGTAACGTTCTGGAACCAGCCGCTGATTCGCTGGATTGTCGGCGCGCAGCACATGATCTTCGGGGAGTCGAGCGTGGGGCAGGTGTATTGGGACGCGTTTGGCGTGACGGCGATGGCGTTGTTTGCGTATCGCGTGGTCGCGGCGTTTGCCGGCTTCACCGCCGGCCTCGTCGCTGCAGTGATACCGTTCGCCATATTCCTGCTTGGGCCGACGCTCGAATTCGTGGGGTTCGGTCTCTCGGAAATTTCGTCAGCCTCGTTCATCTATGTGGCGGCGTTCTTCGCTATCCGCAATCGCGGCTGGAAAGACGCGGCGATCGCCGGCGTGTTGCTGATCCTCGCGTTCTATACGCGGCTCAATAACCTGCCAATGGCGCTTGCGGTCGCCGCCTTCGCGCTGCCGATCACGACGCCGGCGGGGATCTGGTGGCGGCCACGCGTATGGTGGCCGCAGGTGCGATGGCGTATCGTTTTCGGCGTCGTTACTTCACTGGCGATTGGCGCGGTGTTGTTCGCATGGCGTACGTGGTACTACGCCGGCGTGTTCAGCGTCTTTCACGGCACCCAGCGCGAATTTCTCGCCGTGTGGAAACCGCACATGACGGTCGGTGAGGCAGTGCCGGCCATGGTCAGCAGCGTGATGATGGTAATTACGGCGAGCGATCCGCCGGCGCTGGTGTGGCATTCGGCGCCGCTGGTGATGGCGGGAGTGATCGCGGTGCTGGCGGTGGTTAACGTGCCCGGGTTTCGCGGTGCGCCGTTGCCGGTCGTGCTGTTGTTCCTGGCCGGTTGCGCAGGGGCCCTGGTGACGCGCGGGTGGGGGCACGAGGGACGGTTCTCGATTCACCTCTTCGGCACCGCCGCGGCGTTATGCGGATGGGCGGGAAGCGCACTTGTGGCCAGCCTGCGATCGCGCGCGCTTTGGTATGCGCCGAATCGCTCATCTGCGGAACAGGCCACGTCATGAACGCGTATGCGAATCCGCGTCGCCGCGACATGTTCGTCCAGCCGTTGAATCATTACCGTGAGCTGCCGTTCCAGCCGGGCAACGCCGCCGCCTGTGTGATCCAGGAGGCCAACTGCTTCTCGTCGAACGTCTCCGCGTCGATGTGCGCGTAGCGGACGTTTTTATCCTTGCTCAAGACCGGCGGCACGGGGGAGAGCGAGGCGCCTTTGAAGAACGCCACCTTGATGTAGCGCGCGAAGATATGGAACGACAGGAACCAGCCTTGCCCCTCGATGCCGTAAAACGGCGAATTCCATTTGACGGCCTTGGTCACGTTCGGCACCGTCCGCACGATCAGCGCGTCGAGGCGCCGGGCGGCGCTTCGCTTCCAGTCGGGGATGGCGGCGATATAGGCCTGCACGGGCGCATCGCCGTCGCCTTTCGCGATCTGAGGATTGCCGCCTGACAGCAGCGTCACTTTCTTGAAGCTCGCTGCGGTCGATCGCTTCCTTGCGGTCTTCGCTGTTGCTGTCTTCTTCGCCGGGCTCACTTGCGCGTCGCCTTCTTCTTCGGCGCCGGCGCATTGGCGGCAACGGCGGCTTTGATCAACGACGTGAACGCGCGCGCGTTGATGCTGTCGCCTTCATGGATGTCGATGGCGCGCCGCGTGCCGCCGCCGAAGCCGGCGTTGAACAGCTTTGCGGGATCCGGGAGGCTCGCGCCTTTCGCAAACGTCAGCTTGACGTAATCCTTGTAGGTCTCGCCGGTACAGAGGATGCCGTTGCGCGACCAGACAGGGATGCCGGCCATCTTGTTTGAGGGCTTGCGCCACTTCCGTTCTTCGACGATGCCGGGGTCGGCGGCCATGATCAGCCCGCGCATCCGTTCAATGACCTGCTCGCGCCAGTCGCCGAGCTGCGGCGTAGCTGCTTTCGATTTCGTCACCACATTGCTCCTTGTGCTCCGGATAGCTTACCGCTGTCCATCGGGCCACGTGAGCTGCGCTGGTAGAACGCCGGCTAAAGATTCGCCGACCAACCCTCGAGGAAGCATTTCTGAAAGAGATACGGACTTCCGAACGTGTGAAAGCGATCGCTACCCAATTATCACGACCAATCACATTCGTCGGGCGACAGGTGACCATGGCTGCCCAGAGGTCGGTAACACCGCTTTCGTATAGACTCTCGCCCTTGATGGAATACACATGGCGCGGCGGCTGGCTAACGAGCCTCGGAATGCTCGGTATCGGACTCTCTTTGTTTGTTTCGGGAGCAAGCGCACAAACCGCCACTTCCACTCGCATCATTAAGATTGATGGGGCTGACGTACGCGTTCGCACCAGCGGACTGGAACGGCGTCTTTCCGGACAACCTGTCATTGTGCTTGAGGCTGGCTTCGGGAGTCCCCTTGAATCGTGGAATCCAATATTCGATGCATTGGCGCAACTTGCGCCTGTGATCGCCTATGACCGTTTCGGCTTGGGCCAATCCGGAGCCGATCCCAAAACGCCGACACTGACACGTAACGTTGAGACGCTCCATGATGTGCTCAACGAGTTGGCAAAACCACCTTATGTGCTCGTCGGACACTCACTCGGTGGCGTGATTATTCGGGGGTTCGGCGCAATCCATTCGAGCGAAACAGCGGGACTCGTATATCTAGATCCCCCAGATTTCGAAACAACTCGTGCAGAACGCGCTGAACTGCTTACGGGCGAGGCCCGTGTGAGAGCGTTGCAGCCGCTAGATTTTTCTACGATTCCGAGTGACGCGCCCTCGAAGATGCGACCGCTCTACGAACAGTTCACACTTGAGG
>DASVFC010000242.1:0-2725 GCA_036380235.1 Vicinamibacterales bacterium | reverse complement strand
TATCCGCTCGGCTACTATCCGCACAACCTGCACTTCATCTGGATGGGGGCCACGGCCAGCGGGCAGAAGACCCTTGCCCTCGAGTCGGCGCGCAAGCTCGCGGCAGCCGTGCCGCACGAAGCGCTGGGCGCGGCGCCGATCCTCCAGGGCTTCCTGGTGGTGCCGTACTTCGCGATGGTGCGGTTCAGCGAGTGGGATGCCATCCTCTCCGACCAGGGCCCGTCGCACAAGACGACGTTCACTGAGGCGGTGTGGAAGTACGCGCGCGCGATGGCGCTGATTGCGAAGAATCGCGTCGATGAAGCAGAAGGTGAGCTGGCGACGTTGAAGACGCTGATCGCCGACCCGGCCCTGCAGGGGCAGACGACGTTCTCGGCCAATACCGGGATTGCGATCCTGCGCATTGCGCCCGAAGTGATCGCCGGCGAGATTGCCGCGAAGAAGCAGGATTGGGATCGCGCGATCCTGCATCTGGATCGTGCGGTGCGATTCGAAGACGCGCTCGTCTACCAGGAACCGCACGATTGGCACGCGCCGGCGCGCCAGAACCTCGCCGGTGTCCTGCTCGCGGCGGGGCGTGCGGACGAGGCCGAAACGGTGTTGTGGGAAGACTTGAAGCGCAACCCGGAACACGTGTGGACCCTGCGCCTGTTGTTGCAGGCGTTGAAAGCACAAAGCAAGGACGCCGAGGCTGCGCTGATTGAGGCGAGGCTCGCGAAATCGCCGAAGGAGGCTGCAACATGGTGAACTTTGCACCAACTGTCGAAATGCGGGCGCCGTCGATCTCGACGGGCCACGTGAAATTGGCAAACGGCGTCACCCTGCATGTGGCCACGCAGGGGCCGACGACCGGACCGGCGATGATCATGCTGCACGGCATCACCGACTCGTGGTTCTCCTTCAGCCGCGTGATGCCTTTACTGCCCGCCGACCTTCGTGTCGTGGTGCCGGATCAGCGCGGCCATGGCGACTCGGAGCGGCCGCAGGATTACCGGCTCGCGGACTTTGCGGATGACGTGGTCCGACTGATGGACGCGATGCAGATCGAAAAAGCCGTGCTCGTCGGGCATTCGATGGGCAGCTTCGTGGCGCGCAAGGTCTGCGAGATGGCGCCTGACCGGATTTCGCGCCTGGTGCTCGTCGGCGCCGGCGCCGTAGCGCGCAACCAGGGCATGGTGGAATTGGTCGAGGCCGTAAACCAGTTGACCGATCCCGTTGACGAAGCCTTCGTGCGCGACTTCCAAATGAGCTGCGTGCACGGACCGGTCCCGGAGCCGTTCATGGCCGCGGCAATCGCCAACAGCCGCCGCATGCCGGCGCGGGTGTGGAAGGCCGCGTTCCAGGGATTGATCGAGGGCGAGATCAATCTGGTCCGGCCGCAGATGCGCACCCTGGTGCTCGGTGGTCGCAAGGACGCAGTATTCTCAGCCACCGAGCAGATGGTGCTGGCGCGGCAGTTCCCGCGAGGCGAGCTGCACCTCATCGACGACGTCGGGCATACGCTTCATTGGGAGCAGCCGGCGACCTTCGTCAGCGCTCTGATTCGATTCGGCGTGTAACCTTCACCGTTGCGCCTCCACTAGAATGTGGAGGCGATGGTGACAACGGCAGCGGCGGTCGCGAAGACGTAAGCGGACCGGGGCATCACGAAAGCCATCGGTTTGCCCGGCGGTGAAGTGCTCGTCCTGATCGACGAGCTGCGTAAGGCCGGCATCGACTTCGTGTTGATGCGGCACGAAGCCAACGCCGGCATCGCCGCCGCCGTCTACGGCAAGCTGCAACGCCAGCCGGGCGTGGTCATCGCCACGCTCGGCCCCGGCGCCGCCAATCTGCTGCTGCCGATCGGCAACGCCTATCTCGATCAGGAACCCCTGCTCGCGATCACGGCGCAACTGCCGGACGATCTTCCCAAAAGCCACACCCACCAGTTGTTGCCGCTGCACGACACCTTTCGTCCGATGTGCCGTGTGGCCGCGAAGATCACCAGTACGAACGCGATCGACACCATGCGCGACGCAATCGATCGCTGCATGGAACGGCCATACGGCGTCTCGTACGTCACCATGTCGGCGCGCGAAGCGGTGAAGCCGATGACCGCCGCGGGGCTTTCCTCGAACGGCCATCAGGCCGCGCGTGTTGCGCCGCATGCCGACGTCAGATCGGCGGCGCTGGCGATCGAGGCGAGACTCGCCAGGTCGGAGCGGCCCCTCGTGCTCGTCGGCCTCAGCATCGATCAGGGCAATGCCGCCCGGTTGCGTGAGTGGGTGACGCAATGGAACCTGCCCGTCGCCGTCACGCCGAAGGTCAAAGGCATCGTCGATGAGACGGCGCCGAATTTCGTCGGCGTGATTAGCGGCATGGCCGCCGACGGGTTGATGGTGGAGGCGCTGCAGGCTGCTGATTGCTTGATCGGCTTCGGCCTCGATCCCGTCGAAGTGGACAAGACGTGGCATGCGGAGCTGCCGATCGAGTGGTTGCTGGAGTCGCCCAACGCCACCGGACTCGTTCCCGAAGGCGTGTCATTGATCGACCACGGCAAGCTGCTCGACATGCTGGTGCGAACGCCACCGCCGCGCTCGTGGACGGAACCGTTTGCCGAGTTCCAGACGCGAAGGACGGCTCTGCTGTCGGGCACTGCCGCCGATCCCGGTTCGATGTGGCCGGGCGATGTGATTCGCGCGTTGAGCGGCGTCCTTCCTCCCGAGACCATCGTCACCACCGATGT
>DASVFC010000241.1:0-3821 GCA_036380235.1 Vicinamibacterales bacterium | reverse complement strand
GCCGCTCGCCTGAGCAAACTCGTCGATGTCGAGCGTCGAGGTGTTCGAAGCCAGAATGCATGACGGTTTGGTGAGGCGTCCGAGGTCGGCGAAGATCTGCTTCTTCAGGTTCATGTCCTCGAAGGCCGCTTCCACCACGATGTCGACCTGATCGAAGCCGTCGTAAGTCGTCGTCGGCGTGATCAGCGCCATGGTCTTGTCCATGGCCTCCCGGGTCATCTTTCCTTTCGCCACCGTCGACTCGTAGTTCTTTCGAATCGTTGCGATGCCGCGCTCCACGGCCGCACCGTCCACGTCCTTCAGCAGCACGGGTATGCCGGCGTTCGCATACGCCATTGCGATGCCGCCGCCCATGGTGCCGGCACCGATTACCGCAGCGCGCTCGATCTTCATCACCGGCGTATCCCTGGGCACGTCGGGCACTTTCGCGGCTTCGCGATCGGCGAAGAACATGTGCACCAGCGCGCGGGATTCGTGCGCGGTGACGCAGTCGGCGAACAGCTCCCGTTCACGCGCCGAGCCCTGCTCGAAATCAAGCGTGAATGCGCCTTCGATCGCGTCGATGGCCTTGAAGGGGGCTTTCACCCCGCGGGCCGTCTTCGCCAGCGAGGCGCGGGCAACGGCACATGCCGCCACGCCGGCATCGCGATCGGCGATCCCGTTCGTCAGGTCGCGGGTCTTGCGAACCTCGCCGTTCATCGCCATCGACGTCGCGAAGCCGATGGCATCATGCAGGAGGTCGGGTCCCGAGACGTTATCGACAATACCGGCGTCGGCCGCCTTGCGCGCGCTGACCGGCTTACCGGCGGTGCACATCTCGATCGCGAGCTCGGCACCGCACAAGCGCGGCAGCCGCTGGGTGCCGCCGGCGCCGGGAATGATGCCGAGCATCACTTCCGGCTGCCCTACCCTGGCATCCGGCGCGATGATCCGGTAATGACACGCCATCGCCACTTCAAGCCCGCCGCCAAGGGCGTTACCGTGGATGGCGGCGATTAGCGGCTTGCTCGAATCTTCGATGCGCTTGAGCCGGGCATGCGTCGCTTCCGAACGCGCCAGCGACTGCTCGCGCGTCTTCAGCGTGCCGAAGATCTTGATGTCGGCCCCGGCAATGAACGTCGTCCCGGCGCCTATGAGGACGATGGCATCGACGTCGGCGTCGGCGTTGGCGCGTGCGACGTTTTCCTCGATGCCTTCGAGCACGCCGGCGCCCATGGCGTTGACCGGCGGGTTGTCGATGGTCAGAACGGCGACACGATCTCTGACGTCGTAGTGAATCAGCTCAGGCATAACGGTTTTGGGATGGGGCTCGATCGCTATTCAACCTGCTGCAGACGCAGCGGCATGAATTTGCCGCCCACCACGTGGGCGGCGATGGTGACTTGTTTGAGATGACCCTTGGCATCCACGCCAAGCAGCTCCGCCGGCTTGTATTCGTCCGGCAACGTTGACGCGGCTTCGTCAGCCTTGGCGTGAATTGCCCTGGCGTCGGTGGTGGTGCCGGCCAGTTCCATTGCCCTGGCCAGGATCCGCATCGCGCCGTAGGTCAGGCTGACCTCCCGCGGCGGCTCACGGTCGGCGCCCTTCTTCTGCCGGTACTTCTCGACGAATTTCGCGGCGCGAAAATCCGGATGATGCACGGTCGGCATCACGCCAACCGAGTTCTCGAGCATCTCCATCGGCACCAGCTTGTTCATCTCCTCGAACTTGGCCTGGTCCATCACCACGAAGCCGCCCTTGAAGCCCTGCTCGCGCGACGCCTTGATCACCAGCGCCGTAGCCTGCGACGGGCCGCCCACAAACAACACGTCTGGCTTTTCCGACAACGCCTTGCTCACCACGCTCGAGAAATCCGTGGTGGTGTTGTAGTCGATCTCGTTATTGGTGAGCAGTGTGCCGCCCTTGCTGGTCCACACCTCGGAAAACCCCTTCGTCCATTCCTTCGCATACGCGTGCGCTCCGGGAATGCGGCCCAGCCGCTTGCCGTGTTTCTCGATCATCGTCTGCGCGAAGGCGTCGAAGTAGATCACATACTTCGGAGGAATCATCAGCGTCAGCGGGTTGCCACTCTCGACGATCTGCGGTTCGCTGCTGTAGGCGCCGACGATGAACGACGGCGTCTGGGCGTTGAAGCCTTGGATGGCGAGAATGCCGCCGCTATGCGGACAAAACACCACCGGGGCGTTGTATTGGTGAACGAGCCGCTTTGCGTTCGTCGCCGATTCGTTCGGGAAATAGCGATCGTCGAGCGGTGCAACGGCGATCGTCATTTTCTTTCCTGCCACCGTGATGCCGCCGCTGGCGTTGATGTCGGCGATCGCCATCTCGAGGCCGTCAAGCACGTTGCGGCCGTACAACGCCGCTCCCCCGCTCAGTGGTCCCGTGAAACCCACGGTAACGGTATCGGAACCGCCGTCGTTCTGCGCGCAGCCAATCGCCACCGCGATCAGCATGAAGACGACGGCTCTAAGCGCCCATGTACGCACGTTTCACCTCGTCGTGTTGCAGTAACTCCGCCGCCGAGCCGCTGAGTACCACGCGGCCGCCTTCGAGCACATAACCACGATGCGCAATCTCGAGCGCCGCATACGCATTCTGCTCCGCGAGGAGCACCATTGTACCGGCACGATTGATGGCTGCAACCGTTTCGAGCACCTGCCGCACCACCTTCGGCGCCAGGCTGACCGAGGGCTCGTCGAGGAGCAGGATGCGGGGCTCGGCCATCAGCGCGCGGCCGATCGCCACCATCTGCTGCTGCCCGCCGCTCAGCGCGCCTGCCGCGTCGCCGAGGCGTTCTGCCAGCGCCGGGAACAACGTCAACACGCGATCGAGACGGCGGTCGATGGCTGCTCGATCCTTGCATCGGTAGGCGCCAAGCCGCAGGTTGGTCATCACCGAGAGACCGGGAAATAATTTGCGGCCCTCCGGGCAATGCGAGACGCCGGCATCGACGATCGCCCCAGGTGTCAGCGCCGACAGATCACGGCCGCCAAAGGTTATCGTCGCGCCCCGATCGGCTCGCGTCAGGCCGCTGAGCGCTCGAAATAGCGTCGTCTTGCCGGCGCCGTTGGCGCCGAGCAACACCACCAACTCGGCTTCGCGCACCTCGAGGGCGGCGTCGGCGACGGCCTGGAATCCGCCGAACGAGACGGTGAGGTTGGCGACGTTAAGCATGACCGCCAAGGTAGGCATCGAGGACCGCCGGGTCGCGCCTGATCTCGTCCGGCGATCCTTCGGCGATCTTCTTTCCGTAGTCGAGCACCATGATGCGGCGGCACAACTGCATGACCACCTGCATCTGGTGCTCGATGAGCAGGATCGTGACGCCGGTGGCGGCGATCGATTCGATGAACGCGATTAGCCCGCGCGTCTGGTTGGCGTTGATGCCGGCAAACGGCTCGTCGAGCAAGAGCATTTTCGGTTTCGCCACCAGGGCAACGGCGATCGCCAGTCGCTTCTGCTGCTCTTGCGTCAAGCTCTTCGCTCCACGCGATGCCACGTGCACGAGATCGGCGGCCGCAAGCGCCTCGGCGGCCGCGGCTTCGGCGTCGCGCTCTTCGCGCGACAAGCGCGCGGTTCGCAGCATCGCGTCGACCAGGCCGGACGACATTCGCTGCCGATAGCCGACCAGGACATTCTCCAGCGCCGTCGCGTCCGGAAACAACGTCGTTGCCTGGAAAGTCCGCGCCATGCCGCGTCGGGCCACCTGGTGCGCCTGCAGCGGCGTGATGTCGTGACCATCGAACGCGATCGAGCCGCTCGTCGCCGGCAGGGCCCGGCTGATCAGGTTGAAGAACGTCGTCTTTCCCGCACCGTTGGGG
>DASVFC010000240.1:0-6441 GCA_036380235.1 Vicinamibacterales bacterium | reverse complement strand
CGCATTGGCTGGGCGGTCGCCTGGTGACGCATCGCATCGACAACGTGCACAGCGTGGTTCGAGTGTTCGACGGCGCCGGCAAGCCACTGCACGACATCCGCCTGCCGGGAACGGGCGTGGTGCAGACGATCAGCGGCGATGAAGCTTCATCGCATGTTTGGCTGCTCTATTCGGGCCTGCTGCAGGCGCCCGTGTGGCTGGAGCACGACCTTGAAACCGGCGCGACGCGAACGGGCAGCGCCGCCGCGCAAGCGCCCGACCTGAGCGCTTTCGAGGTGCGGCAGGAATGGTTCAACTCGAAAGACGGCACGCGGGTGCCGATGTTTGTCGTCGCGCGCCGCGGGGTGCCTCGCGACGGCCGCACGCCCACCATGTTGTATGGCTATGGCGCTTCCAGCACTTCGGAGCTTCCGTACTTCCGTCCGGAGGTGGCGGCATGGGTACAGATGGGCGGCGCGTACGCCATTGCCAATATCCGCGGCGGCGGCGAGTTCGGCAAAGCGTGGTACCAGGCTGCCATTCGCGAGCGCAAGCAGATCAGCTTCGACGACTTTATCGCCGCGAGCGAGCACCTGATCGCCCAGGGCTTGACGTCACCGCGGAAGCTGGCGATCACTGGCCTGTCCAATGGCGGCCTGCTGGTCTCCGCCACGATGGTGCAACGCCCCGATCTGTTCGGCGCCGTGCTGGCCGACGTACCGATCACGGATGCGCTGCGTCGCCACCTTTCTGGCAACGGGCAACAGCAGATCGAGCAGTGGGGAACGCCGGACGATCCACGCGTGTTTCCGGCGCTGCGCGCGTATTCACCGCTGCACAGCCTGGTCCCGGGCAAGTGCTATCCGGCTACCCTGATCACCGCCGCGCGCGACGACCAGCGGGCGCCGCCCTGGCACGCATACAAATTCACCGCGGCATTGCAGGCGGCGCAGGGTTGTTCCGCCCCGGTCTTGCTTCACGCGCGCGAACGCGGAGGCCACGGCGGCGGGAATGTCGACGGATGGCTGGACGGGATGGCCCAACAACTCGCGTTCGCCGCGCGCCAGCTGGGGTTGACGACGGTGCCCGATGCATCTGGAGCGGAACACGGGGAGGCGAAGTGATTGCCTTCGCGGTAGCCGTCCGTCGCCGAGCCATGTCGATGGTCATGCGCCAATTTGCATCGGCCGCGCCAGCGCTGGGTCCTGTTTGCCGACCGCAGGTTGACGGAAGCTCACCCCGTCGTCACAACTATGTCCCATCGCGCCACGAGATCGGAGCCAGCCGAGGATGCCGAGACGTTTGCAATCAACGTTTCGGGCCGGCGCACCGAGTTTAGATGACGATCCTTGTCGTTCAATGGCTCATTGGGAAAGAACAGTTGTGTCACCTTGCGGTCGATTTGCCCTTCGATCTCGAAATGGATATGCGGCGCTCGCATGTCGCCTCGAGGTGTCGGGTAGGGTCCCGGCTTGATCGTCGTGAATCGGTATCTGCCGTCGTTGTCCGTCCGCAACAGCGCATATCCTTGAAAGTGAGGATCCAGCGATAACTGCGTGTTTGGATCTGAAGGATGCGCGTAGCGCCCGTGTGTGTTGGCTTGCCAGATCTGAATCGGCGCGTTACGCAGCGGCTCTCCTTTCAGGTTCGTGACGCGGCCGCTCAGTTGCACGAGCTGGCCAGAAGCCCGCTGGTGATGTCCGCGCACCAACGTCAGGTCGGCGTCCTTATCACTCGGTTTTACCCGTGGGTAGAACGGGCCGGTCACCAGGTCCGCTGTCTCGCGCCGAACAGGGTCCTGTGTGTTCGCAAACAGTGCGGAAACACCGGTTACCGTGAGCGCACCGGTCGCAAGTGACGCAAGTCGGACCAATCGGCGTCGCGACAAATCGGTAGGGATGTCGCACATAGTTCCTCCTGAGAAGCCTCCTGCTTTTCGTTCTGTATCGATGCTCAGGCGTTACCGCAGGCGCAACACCATCGCCGCCCAGATCGCATTGATGGCGTTCACCGCGCTTTGATCAGCGCATCGACGAACGTGTCGTTGTGATCGATCAGATCGCGGTTGAAGGTGGCGGGCCAGTAGCTCTGCATCGCGACGACAGTACGCTCATCGGCGGCAACCTCGATGTGCTGCCCGAAGCTGCCGCTGGCGTAATAACGCCCATTCGGCCGCAGCCACCAGAAGTATCCGTAATCCTTGCTCCCGGGCGACGGCCGCGTCGAGTCTTCCAGCCAGCGCTCCGGCAGGACGCGCGGTCCGCTGCCATGGCTCTTGCCGCCAGCCAGCGCGAACAGCCCGATGCGGCCGTAGTCACGAAGGGTGGCGCTGATGCAGCAGCCGGCGCGCTCGAGATCGCTGCCCTGCATCGTGAGCCAGTAGCCGTCGGCCTGCATCCCGAATCGGCGCCAGATCTTTTCCGAGAGGTACTCGGACAGTGTCTTGCCGGTGAGTCCGCGCAGGATGGCGCCGGCCAGATCGGTCTCCGAAGTGTTGTAGTTAAACACGCGTCCGGGTTCCGCGGCGCGCGGACGTTTCGCCATGTAAGCGAGCTGCGCGCGGAAGCCGCCTTCGGCGTTCAATCGCGACAGCTGCGACACATCGGACTGCGGGTCCGCCGGGCGCTCGGACCACGCGACACCAGAGGACATCTGCAGCAGATGCCGGATCGTCACGCCGTCGTAGGCGCTGCCTTTCAGCTCCGGCTGATAGGTCGTAACCGGGTCGTCAAGGCTTTTGATCAGTCCGTCGTGGACTGCCGCGCCGTAGAGCAGCGACGTCACCGACTTGGCGACCGACATGGATGCCCACCGAGTATTCGCCGTGTGTCCCCGCGCGTAGCGCTCGAGGACGATTCGACCATCGGTGATCATGAGGAGCCCGACGACGTTCATCTGCTGCATGAAGTCGTCGATGGTCTGCCGCGCGCCCTTGCGCTCGTAGCGGAACGCAGAGAAGTCACGCGGCGCCTCGGGCAGTGGATAGATCGGGCCGCCGGCGCGAATGATGTTGACCGGCGCCAGCTTCTCGATGTTGGCGTAGGCCACCCGTTGTTCCTCGCCGCGAAGCAACAGCAGCGAAGGCGCTTTTGCTTTCAGGGTTTCAAGGATGGCTGCATCACCGGCCTGACTGGTGGCGTCTGAAGCAGGAGTGGTTGTCGACTGCGCGACGAGCACCGACAGCGCGAGAGCGGCTGCAGACGCGATTCGCATGCGCGCATTATGCACCAGTAGTCGGAGATGATTTTGGCGCTGATGCATAGCCTGGAAGCCGTACCCAAACGTCACCACCACGACTGTCAAAGCGAGCGCGCCGCCGGCTGATGCTTCGATCTCAGCACATTGCTCAGAGAAACCTCACGTCGACGGGAGCACGCACCAAATCAAAGCAGGATAGGCCGCCGTGAAGGCCCAGAAGAAGGTATTCAGGCCCATGGCGAACGCGGTGAACACGTGGAATCCCAACCCGCCGGCCATGATCGCCATCGCCACCGGGGACGGCGCGACGAACACCAGCGGGTAGGACGTTTCGGTGACGATGACGATCCAAGCCATGAGCCACGACACGCGGGGGTGTTGGCCGAGCCATCGTCCAAACGGCGGCACGCCGTACATCCGTGTGGAGAAGATGAGCGTCGGGGCTCGCCCCTGGCGCCATTCCTCGCCGCGCAATTTTGCGACGCCGGCAATGAAGTACGACAGCACGAGCTGCAACGCCAGAAACCACAGCGCGGCCGCGCGCACGAGGGGGGAATTGCTGACCGCGTCCACGACGAGCGCGCCGAGCGTCAGCGTGTTCATCTGATCGGCACCATCGGTGCCAAACGCCGTCCGCAGTTGAAACAGCAGGTTCGCCACGAGGGTAAAAGCGAGGAGCGCCGTGCGCAGATCGCCCGACGGCGCCATGGTTGCCAGCACGAGTCCTGCGGCAAGGCGCGCGCCCATCATGGCGAGAAACACGGGGTATCGCAGCAACGCCGACGCTACTGGCGCCATCGCGGAAGCGACAAGGGCCCGATGTCGTGAGCGCATCACGGGCCAGCCAAGCAGGCCGTGATCCGCGTAATGCTGGCGATCGACGAGCACCTCGACCGACATGTACGCGGCGCACAGGCCCGCCAGTCTCGTCGTCCACTGAACCGCTTCGTCGGCCGAGATCATCGCCCGTGTCGGTCGCTCAAGACGACGTCCATCGGCTCTCGGTTCGGTTCAGTAGGTACCGACATCATTAAGAGAAACTGCGTGCGCTCGAAAATATAGAGGCGCGGGTAGCCGGTGACGTAAGTCAACAGCACAAGGTAGGCGATCGACAGGCGCACGTCGGCCTCGAGCTTGACCACCTGCGTCAGCGACGAGAAGGCATCGAAGACCACCTTCTTGAGCCGCCGCTCGGGGTTCCACAGCCAGTCGTGCCAGCGGCGTTCTTCGGCGAGCGGGATTTCGCGCCAGGCGGTCACTTGACCGCCTGGCAGCTCGTCGCGGTACAGCAGGTGGAAATCCATGCACCCGGGCCGGGGCGCAAAGAAGTTCCAGCCCGGGAACATGCCGAACATGTCGCGATGACGGAGTGCTTCGGCCCAGCGACCATCGATCTGGCAGACGATCGTGAGGACGAAGAACACGACGAAGACGGCGATCGCGCCGATCTCCGTGAGCGAGGGCAAAATTAGAATCGCGCCGTCTCTTCTACGGCGGTGCGACCCTTGAGAATGTCAATGCGCAGCCGCAGCATGGCGCGCACGCTCGCCATCGGTCCCAGGCTGTCGATGGCCTGCGGATTGATGTGATCGCCGCTGTTGTCCCAGTTCGCCTTCGCCAGCGTGTAGGTGGCTACCACAAACCCCCAGACGACGACGTAGAGAGCGGCCGCTGCCAGCGGCGTGGCCGCACGGATGTCCAGCGGGCTCACAAAGGCGTGCGCCATATCAGGCGGGACCTTCTTGATCGCCGCCAGTTCCGCCGCGTTCAGCACGGGCGGGTTCTTGACCAGCACGCACTCGAGCGGGTCGTCATCGTCTTCGTAGAGGTACTCGTCGAAGCGGAACCCCTTGGCCACCAGCGGTCCACCCGCGTACGGGAGGACGGTGACATAGAGATCCTGTTCGGACTCGGCAAACAGATGCTGGGCGACGGTCGTGCCCGCGTAGCTCAGATGCGCGAGCACGGGCTGGGTCAACATCCGACGAGCGGCCTCGTCGATGGGGACGGGGGCTTTCGCCCGGGCGTTCCGAATCACGCGGCGCGCGACCGAGCGATCACGGCCGCGATCGGGCTTCTTCGCAGCGTCTCGAATCTCCTTCAAGAGCGGAGATCCGCGGCGACTGACGTACACCGCGATGGTGCCGGTCGGAGCGAGCTGAGACGCCGGGATGACGCTCGACGGCTTGTAGTCGATCACGTCAACGTGAGTTGAGCGGAGCGACCGGCGCGTCATCTCCTCTTCGACGGCCCTGACAGCGCGCAGTTCGTGATGTTCGTCCATGGAATCTCCCTTTCGACGAGCGCCTTGGGGGGTGCGGTCGCAGGCGGCATCTTATCCCAGCACGAGAGGAAATGTGGCCCACACACTTAAGGACCATGTACGACTGTTCGCGGATTCTCGCCCCACCGGGCCATGAGCGGTGTAACCGTCACGCCGTGCAGGAAAATAGACGCCGCGATAACGAATAACGTGAGACCGGCCGCTTGTTCTACGAATTGCGGCGGCAAGCCGTGGACGATTGCGTACGCCAGGTAGTAAACGGAGCCGACGCCGCGGACGCCAAACCAGGCGCCCAGCAGCGTCTCCCGCCTTGTCAGACGAGTCCCGGCAACACCGACGACGACCGACAGCGGCCGGATCACGACAAAGAGGAGCGCGGCCAACCACGCGACGGGCCACGTGAGCAGATCCGGCGACAACAAGGCGCCAACGATCACGACGACCGCGACTTCCCCGATCCGTTCCAGCTGCTCGTTGAAAGCGAGCACAGCCTCTGCCATGTAGGCCGGCGCTCGATCGGGATGGACGGCGACCTCGTCTTTCGGCAGCGACGTAGTGGTCGCGTGTTCGACTTGCGCACGCCTGACGCCTGCGTTCGCCACGCGCTCCACTCGGCGCAGTGCAAGACCGGCGGCAAACACGGCGAGAAACCCGTACGTGTGACAGGCCACAGCAATGCCGTAGGCGAGCGCGATCAATCCCAGTGCCAGGAAGTCGTCGAGGCCGACAGCCTCTCTATGCTTCCGCCTGAGATAGAGCACCAGAGTGCCCACAGCCGTTCCGAGTGCTCCACCCACAGCCAAGCCGCCGATCGTGGCCCAGACCACGTCCACCGCGAGCCAGCGCCACAGGTTGGCGCCAAGTTCGTGGACTCCAAGCAGACCGAGACCCAACATCAAAAACGGAAAGGCCGTGCCGTCGTTCAGGCTCGCTTCGCCGGTCAGCGCGAAACGAAGGCGGTGGCGATCGAATGGGTGCTC
>DASVFC010000239.1:0-6867 GCA_036380235.1 Vicinamibacterales bacterium | reverse complement strand
CTGACACGGCGTGCACTTCGCCGGGCTTGTCGAACGACTCGAAAAACATCTGTCCGGCGTTCAACGTCGCCGGCGCATTGTCGTTGACGGCAAACCGATACTGCCCTTCGAGCACGTAGCCAATCACGAAGCCGGGATGGCGATGCCGACCAGACATCTCGCCCGGCGGATACGAGACTTCGCTGGCGGTGATCTGCCAGCCGTCGAGATTCACCGCGGGCGTGTCGCGCTGGGCGAGCTGTTTCGCCGACGGTGCAGCCGCCGCGTCGCGGGCGGCAATCATCGACGCCGCGATTCCGGTGAGGGTGGTGACGAGAAATTCACGCCGATCGTTCATCGCGGTCTCCTTTGTCGGACTGCGGATTACAAAACGAAAACTAGCAATGATAGCGCAACGACCCATTGTGCATGGCGCAGGGCCCGTTGCTATCTATGGATTGCTCGTTGCCCGTTGCCAACCACTGATCCCTGATCCCTGATCCCTGATCCCTGATCCCTGATCCCTGATTGCTATTTCCTGTTGTGCGGATTCGCCATCGCCGCGGGCTGAATCCACGCATCAAATTCGTCGGCGGTCAGGAACCCCGACGCCAGCGCCGCAGCTCGAAGCGAGGTGCCTTCACGATGCGCGGCGAGCGCGATGGCCGCCGACTTTTCGTAACCGATGTGCGGATTGAGCGCCGTCACCAGCATCAACGACTCCTCGACGTGGCGGCGGATGCGTTCCAGGTTTGGCTCGAGGCCCCGCGCGCAATAGCGATCGAAGGAATGACAGGCGTCGGCCAGCAGCTCGGTCGATTCGAGCACGTTGTGCAGGATCACCGGCTTGTAGACATTCAGCTGGAAGTGACCCTGCGTATTCGAGAACGCTACGGCGACGTCATTGCCGAACACCTGCGCCACGACCATCGTCATTGCCTCGGCCTGCGTCGGATTGACCTTGCCCGGCATGATCGACGAGCCCGGCTCGTTCTCGGGAATACGCAGCTCGCCGATGCCGGCGCGTGGGCCCGACGAGTACCAACGCACGTCGTTGGCCATTTTCATAAGGGCAGAGGCCAGCGTCCGCAACGCGCCGCTGGTAGCGGCCATCGCATCGTGCGCAGACAGCGCAGCAAAATGGTTGGAGGTTTCCCGAAACGGCAAGCCAGTTTCTTCGGCGAGCACGTGAGCGGCCGTGGCGCCGAACTGCGGATGGGCGTTGAGCCCGGTGCCAACCGCGGTGGCGCCAAGCGCGAGCGCGTATAAGCCCTGCATCGACGCCTGCACGCCTGCCACTGCATCGTCTATCTGCGCCACCCAACCGCCGATGACCTGGCCGAGCGTGACGGGCACGGCGTCCTGAAGGTGCGTGCGACCGATCATCACGACGCCCGCGTGGGCGCGCGCCTTGTCCGCCAGCGTGTTGCGCAGCGCGGTCACTTCCGGAATAAGGCGATGAACGACGGCTTCGGCCGCGGCGATGTGCATCACCACCGGGAAACCGTCGTTAGACGACTGCCCTTTGTTGACGTGATCGTTGGGATGCACTGGTTCGTGCGATCCGAGCGGCTTGCCGGCGAGTTGATTGGCGCGATTGGCAATCACCTCGTTGGCGTTCATGTTGCTCTGCGTGCCGGAGCCCGTTTGAAACTCCACGAGCGGAAACTCCGCGTCGAGTTTCCCCGCGATCACCTCGTCGGCCGCGCCCACGATGAGGTCGGCACGGTCCTTCGACAACGTGCCGAGCGAGGCGTTGGCGACAGCCGCCGCCTTCTTCAGCAACCCAAGCGCGCGGATGACCGGCCGCGTCCAGATGAACCGCGGCGCGCCGATCGAAAAGAAGTGGCGAGACCGTTCCGTCTGCGCGCCCCACAAGCGATCGGCCGGCACTTCGACCGGCCCCATCGCGTCATGCTCTGTCCTGGTCATTCGGACAGTCTAACGTCAAGCCCTCGAGGCCTCAGCCCTTCAAACCCTCAAACCCTCAGAAGCCGGGCGTCAGCCCGAATTGCCAGATCCAGCCCTTCCGTGTGCGATCGAAGGGGCGGACGTAATCGAATTCGGCAACCGCGTAGCCGAGAATGTTGGCGCGCACGGCCACACCGGCGCTGCGGACCCAGTCCCGCGAGCCGCCGGCAAACGACGGCTTGATCCGCGACGTCCACGCCAGGCCGGCGTCGCCGAAGAACGCGAGCTCGATCGGGAACGCGCCGTAGTACGAACGACGGCTGAACAATCCGAGCAACGGGAAGCGGAACTCCGCGCTCGCGATCGCAACTCGGCTGCCGTTGAGCTGTTCGAACGTCTCGCACGTCTGCAGATCCACGGCGCTACATTCCTCGGCGTCGAAGGACCCGATGTCGTAGCCGCGCACGAGGCCCTGATACCCGATGTAAAGCGGCGGCAGCCGCACATCTTCCGAGTCGCCGCCGTAGCGGCCGTAATGCAGGCCGCGCACCGCCAGCGTGAACGGACGGAGCGGCATGAAGTAACGGCGATAGTCGGCGAGCACGCCACCGTAATTGAGCGATCCGCCCATCTGCGTGTACTCGAGCCGATAACTGCGGCCGAGGATCGGGCTGGTGGCGCCGAAGATCGACGAGTCATACACGAGGGCGCTCGTGAATTCGGCGAGGTTCAACGCATCCGGTCGCGGCAGTTCTTCGGTCTGTTCGTCCAGCAGTTGTCCGGTCACCGGCGAGAAGAGCTGCGTCTCGATCTCCGCATCGAAGCCGATGCGGCGCACACCGGCCGAGAACTCCAGGCGATGCACACGGCTGAATGGATACTGCGCGACGCCGCTGATGCCGGAATTGAGCTGCGTGATCCGCTGCGTCTGCTGCACGATCACGCTTTGGCCATCGACGACGGCGATGCCCTGGCCGAAGGCGCCGGTGCTGTAGGGCAGGTGTTCCACCACCGCCCCCAGGTTCCAGCGCCGCTTGCGATTGAGGTACATCACCGACGCGCCGGTCTCCTCGATCCGGCTCCCCGACTGCACGGTGGCGCCAAGCATGTGATCGCCAAGCATGTCGCTGAACAGCAACGAAATCCCGCCGGCGGCGTAGGTCCCGAATTGATCGGCGCCGATGCCAATGGTCGGCTGGCTGATCGCATCGAGCGACAACGACGCGCGGTAATCGTTGACTTCGTACGGACGCGGCTGCGGCAGGCCTGCCGTCGGCGTCTGCAGCACCCGCGCCACGGTGTCGGGCTGGCGATTTGCCGGCGGCAACACCGCCGCGCTGACCGTGGTGGTCGCGATCGCGCCGATAGTCGAGGGCCGCGAGGTGTCGGTCGCGTAAATCGTGTAGCGATCGTTCTCGAACGCGGTGAACACGAGCACAGGGGCGTTCACCGCCGCCGACATCGCCGGCGTCAACGGCGTGATGCCGCTGACGCCCGAAACAACGTTGGTGACGCGCGTCGCCGAGCCGGTGCTTCCCTGCCGATACACATTCGGAATACCGTCGGGCGTGGCAATGAAGAACAGCGTACCGTCGGCGGTGAATTCAGGATTGGTATTGCGCCCGGTCTCAAAACCCGCGAAGGCCCGCGGTTGCCGCGATTCGACGTTCATTGCCGCAATGCGGTAGTTGCCGAACGCCAACGACTCGAGATTTGACGAGAAGCGATCCGTGACCCAGACGATCTCGCGGCCGTCTGGCGTCCATTCCGGATCCATGTCGGCGAACGGATCGTTCGTCAACTGCTGAAGCTGCTTGCTCTCGAGATCGAACAGATAGAGATCGAGCACGCCACCCTTGAGGGCGCTGAACGCGATGCGGCGGCCATCCGGCGACCAGGCCGGGTTATAGATCTCGCCGAGGTCCTCGAACTCATGCTCCGCTTCGCGGCGGCCGCGATCGGTGTCGACGATGGTGATCACCGGCTGGCCGGCGCTCAAAGCGGCAAACACGAAGCGACGGTTGTCTGGTGCCCAGTCGCCGGCGGAGCTGAGGAACTGCAGGCTGTCGAAGTGCGGATCGGTGCTCGTTTCCACCAGTCGCCGCCCGATCTTGCCGGTGGCGACGTCGGCGACGAACATGTCGATCGAGAACAGCGAGCGTTCCGACAGGAACACCACGCGCTTGCCGTCTGGGCTGACCGACGGACCGAGGTTCAAGTCGCCGCCGCCGGTCTCGCGCGAGACCAGGGTGCGGCCGAACGCGCTCGCCGGCTTCGTCGTTTCATAAACGGCGGCAAACGACCGGCGCGTCGCATCGTGCCATTCCTTGCTCAACGTCTCGTCGTCGGTGCCGAGCACCGCCGCGATGGCGCCTTCGATGTTGCCTTCGGGACCGGTCGCGCGCAGCAGATCGCCCACGGCCTGGTCGCCCCAGCGTCCCGCCACGTACGCCCAGAAGGCGTGGCCGTAGCGATAAGGGAAGAAGTCGGGATCGTCGAGCTTGTCGATCGTCGGCATCGCGTTTCGCGATGCGGCTTCACGTACCCACATCGCGGTGTTCGCGTCGATTGGCCCGATCGAGAGGTACTCCGCCATGCCTTCGATGAACCACAGCGGCAGCGCCTGCAAGCCGGGCCCGATCGGGCGGCCCTGTAAGTCGGTTTGCGCGGCGAGATCGTACTGGAACGCGTGCACCAGCTCGTGGCCAAGCACGTGATCCGTTTCCGCCAGACCGCCGGCAAACGGCAGGATGACGCGCCGCTTGGCGCTCTCGGTCACGCCACCGGTCCCTTCGCCGATTTCGCCCGATAGCACGTTGGTTTGTTGGAAATGCGGGTGCGCAGCGTAGAGGATCAACGGCTGGCGGCCGCGCAACTCGTGTTGCAGCAGCGTGGACAGGCGCGCGTACCAGCGCTCCGCCATGCGCGCGGCGAGCTTCACCGCCGCTTCCTCTTCTGGGTAGTAATAGATGTCGAAATGCTCCGTCGCGAGCACCTTGAAATCAAACCGTTCGTACTGAACCTTGTTCCGTCCGAAATACTGCGCGCTCGCAGTGCTCGAAACGCCGAGCGAAAACAAGGCAACCAGCACAACAACAACACGGCACCACATACGCACCTCGCCGCCAAGCAAAGTGCAAGATTTACGCCTTAGCAATGGGAGTTCGAACGGGCCCTTCGATTCGACATGGAAGAGCTTCGCTCTTCCATGTCTCGCTCAGGGCGAATTCCGAGCCTGTGCATGCCTCTTGCAGGCTCGGAATTCGGAGGCGTTACAGATGAACTTGCGAGACAAATACAATCACGCGATCCAGGTGGCCAAGGGCTTCCGCATGGAAGGCTCTGCGCAGGAGCGCGAGGGCAAGCTCTACTTCACGGGGATGGTGAAGAACCAGGTCCTCCAGATCCCAAGCGCGGCCTAACATGCCCGAGCGACTGCAGATGCTGTGGCTGTTCGTGCTCGCCGCGCCGATTGCCTGCGTGGCGTGGACGGTGACGCACGAAGAAGTGTTCAGGGAAGTGCGCGACTACTGCGCCACGAAGAGCCGAAATTGCCGCAGCATCTTCGCGCGGAAGTTCTTCTATTTGTTCACGTGCGAGTACTGCTTCAGCCACTATGTGGCGCTGGGCGTGGTGCTGATTACCGGCTATCGGCTGCTGCTGCCAGACTGGCGCGGCGCGATCCTGGGCTGGTTCACGCTGGTATGGATCGCCAATGTCTACATGAGCCTGTTTGGCCGGCTGCGGCTCGACATCAAGCGCGAGCGCGTGGAACTCAAGGCGGAAGAGCGCGAACAGGAATTTCGGTTCAAGCGACGCTAGTGTGGCGTTGGGCGCACAATCGTCGTAGCTCCGCGGCCAGCACGTCGGGCGCGCACGGCTTGAAGAAGAACGCCGCCAGACCTTCGCGGCTGGCGCGCTCGCGCACGGATTCCGTGGCGCACGCCGTGAGCATCACCACCGGGATGGAGCGCGTCCGCGGATCGGACGAGAGCTTCGCAATCAAGTCCCACCCATTGCCGTCTGACATCGCCAGGTCGGTCACGATCACGTCGGGCTGCTCGGCGATCGCGCGCAGAAACGCTTCGTCGCCGCTGGGCGCCGAGGACGGATCGAACCCCTGTGATCGAAGAACGATCAGGCTCATCTGGCGGGTGTCTTCGTGGTCGTCGACCACGAGAACGGAATGCGCCCGTTCACCGCTGGAGTTCAACATCTGTGTTGGAACCCCAACCTTATCGCGGATCAGAGTAACCCGGTGTAATTTCTTGCGACTTTTGCGTCACGCTTTCAGCAAATCACGATTCGCCGGGCCGTTGATTACGGTTCCAAACTTGTCGAACCGCGACCCGTGGCACGGGCAATCCCAGGTTTTCTCCGCAGTATTCCAGTGCACGACACAGCCAAGATGCGTGCAGATCGCCGAACGTTCATGGAGCGCGCCGGTCGGATCGCGATAGACGGCGACTTTGGAAACACCGCGGCGCACGACCGCGCCCGCATCCTTCTGGATCTGCGACACGTCATCGACGTCGCCGGCGGTGACGTGATCGACGTATTGCGCCGCCATGTTCGCGGCTTCCTTTGCGAACTCGCCCGTCGCCCGCAGCGACACCCGGCCTGGATCGTAAAGCCCGGCCCACGCGTTGCGCCGGCCCAGTATCAAGTCGGTGATCAACATGCCGGCGATGGTGCCGTGCGTCATGCCGTTGCCCGAGTCACCAGTCACCGTATACACGTTCTCCTGATCGAGCGGGTTGCGGCCGATGAATGCGAGGCTGTCCACCGGCTCCATCACCTGCCCCGCCCACACGTACGCGACCTCGCCGACTGACGGGAAACGCTCACGTGTCCACTGCTCGAGGCGCGGATGCCGCTGCTCGATGTCGTCGGCCTGGCCACTCTTGTGATCTTCGCCGCCGACGATGAGCAGATCGTGATCGGCGTCGAGCGGGTGCAGACGGACGTAGTGATACG